>NZ_CALHHT010000530.1 GCF_938031315.1 uncultured Campylobacter sp. | reverse complement strand
AAATTCCGCAGCTGCCGCCTCTAAATTTACGCGGCAGGATGGAAGTTTTGGCGCCAAATTTACGCGTGGATGTTGGACACAACGAGCTTGCGGCGCAGCAAGTAGCCCGCGAAATTATCGAAATCTACGGGGGCAGAAAGATCGTGCTGATTTACAACGCCTTTGCCGATAAGGACGTAGCCGCGGTGCTGCGGACTTTAGCACCCGTGGTAGAGCGCGTGGAGATCTTTAGCTACGAGGTTGCGGATCGCGAAATGGCAGCAGAGGCGATAACCCGTGCGCTTGACGCGCTTAAAATTCCGCATTCGCCGTTTCGCGGCGAGCTTAGAGCGGACGAGGAGTATTTGGTTTTCGGCTCGTTTCATTTGGTAGAAAATTTCATTTTATGGCTTGAGGCGCGCCGTGGCTAAAACTAAACTCACCCTAAGCGATCATTTTGGCACCAAGACGCTGTATTTTGGCGAAAATTTTAGATTTCAACTTAAAATTTTATCCGCGTTTTTTGTAATTTTTCTGCTAGTTTTGTTTTTTGCGATATTTAAACTCGCTAGCGACCGCTCAAATTTAAAGGAGCTAAACAAAACCCTCTACGCTGAAAATCTCGCGCTAAAAGAGCAAAATATCGCGCTTGAGGGCAAAAACGAGGAGGTGCTTGCCAAGCTGGACGGACGCGAAGACGATGGAGGCGGGCTGGATAGTGATATCCAGGTAATGCTTGCGATGAATGAGATGAAAAAGGAGCGTAAAAAGGGCTCCGGCGCGCATATCGCAGCTAGCGAAAAAACGGCGAGCGCGATTCTTAGCGCTGTGCCTAATGGACTTCCGATGCAGTATCGCGGCGTAACTAGCCCTTTTGGGATGCGCACTCATCCGATCAGCGGCGTTATGAGGATGCACCACGGCATCGACTTGCGAGCAAGCGAGGGCACTCCGGTGTTTGCGACGGCAGAGGGCTTCGTGCAGTTTGCAGGCGGTAGTGGCAGCGGATATGGAATTTTAGTGATTCTATCGCACAATTATGGCTTTGAGACCCGCTACGGCCACCTTAGCTCCGCGGTCGTAACGCCCGGTTCTTGGGTTAAAAAGGGCGATCTCATCGGCTATAGCGGTAACACCGGCTACAGCACCGGCCCGCACCTGCATTACGAAGTTAGGTTTTTGGCTCAAAGCGTCGATCCTGCAAATTTTATGAGCTGGAACGCGCAAAATTTCAAAAATATCTCAACCTTGGAGCCTAACGTATCGTGGCAGGAGATCGCAAACGTCGTGCAGCACCAGATCGAAAGGTTTAAATAATGCAAGCCGAGGTTTACGAATACTTTTTGCAAAACCAAAAAAAGATTTTGATCTGCGAGGACGATAAAGAGGCTGCGGCGTGCGAGCAGGCGCTT
>NZ_CALHHT010000529.1 GCF_938031315.1 uncultured Campylobacter sp. | reverse complement strand
TAACCTATCAAGATAGGTTCGGCTTTGCCGGCTAAATTTAAAAAGGTTGATTTTGAAAAAGTTTTTGATTTCGGCGCTATTTGCGGCAGCACTAGCGGGAGGGCAGATGAACGAGAGCTTTACAAAAGAGAGCAAAATTTCAGATGTCGTCCGTGATGCGGCGTTTGGTGATTACGGCAGGTTGCTTTTCCCTACGCACAAGGGTTATTTTAGCGGCGGTAAGCTCGGCGAGCTAAATTTGACGTGGTACGAGCACATCGATGCCGATAAAACGGTTGAAATTTTAAACTATCTAAAAGATCGCGCTAAGGCCGGCGAGCAGGTATTTTATGATATTTACTCAAATACCGAAAAAGCCGCCGATCCGCGCAAAAACGATACTGGGCTTTTTTATTTCAAAGGCGAGCGGGACAAGCCGTTTGCAGTGGTGGTTGCCGGAGGCGGCTTTGCCTATGTGGGCGCGATGCACGATAGTTTCCCGCACGCGCTTGAGCTTTCTAAAAAGGGCTACAACGCCTTTGCGTTGATCTACCGCCCGGGCGCTAGGAGCGGAGCGCAAGACCTTGCTCGTGCGATTAGCTTTATTTTTGAGCACGCAAAGGAGCTTGAGGTGGGAGTGGAGTTTTATTCGCTGTGGGGCGGCTCGGCCGGAGCTAGGCTCGTAGCGATGCTGGGAAGCTACGGCACGCAGGCTTTTGAGCAGGGCTCGCATCCACGCCCTGCAGCCGTGATAATGCAATATACGGGCTATTCGGACTTTACGCGAAATGATCCGCCGACCTTTGCCGTCGTTGGCGAAAACGACCGGATCGCAAGCCCCAGCGTGATGGAGCGACGGATACGAAATTTAGCCGCTGCGGGCGTTAAAACGCAGTTTCGTAGCTACGCAAATTTAGGTCACGGATTTGGCTTAGGCACCGGCACGGCGGCACAAGGCTGGCTGGATGAGGCGGTCAAATTTTGGCAAGAACAGATGAGATAAAAGAAAGGAAAATAAAATGAAAAAACTAAGCAAAATAATGGCTACGGCGCTTGCTATGTGTTCATTCGCGGCAAACCAAAGCGCAGCGGAAAATATCAAATTTGAGCCGCAAAAGACGCTCGTAGTCTATTTCTCCGCAGGCGGCAATACGGCTAGAGCGGCAAATTTAATAGCACAAAATTTAGGGGCCGAGATAGTCGAGCTAAAGCCCGTGCAGCCCTACACGAACGCGGATCTAAACTACAACGATCCAAAAAGTCGCGTTAGCCGAGAGCATGATGATACGTCGCTTAGGAAAGTGCCTTTGGCTAACGCTAAAATCGAAGGCTGGGAGAGCTATGATGTCGTTTTCGTAGGCTATCCGATCTGGTGTCACGATGCTGCGTGGCCGGTTGACGAGTTTATAAAAAACAACGATTTTAACGGCAAAAAAGTGATCCCGTTTTGCACCGTTTATAGCTCCGGGCTTGAAAATAGCGATAAAAATTTAGCCAAGAAAGCAAACGGCGGCGAGTAGCTAGCGGGGAAGTGCTTCGGCGAGAGACCGAGCGAAAAAGAGATAAAAGAGTGGTTCGCGAAATTTTAGGCGACTTTTGCACTTTGGCTTTAAATTTGTGATTAAATTTAAAGCGAGCATAATGAACGCTAAAATTCTTAAAATTCTGAGTTTAGCGGCGATGGTGCGCGCGTTAAATTTAAGCGCACAAGAGCACTGCGAAAAATATAGACAAAGGAGAAAAGATGCAGGAAAAGCAAGTTTTGGTTAAAAAGGAAAATCTCGCCGTTTATGATAAGGTAAGCGATAAAATTTTTGCAGGCGGATTGCCTAAAGTCACGCTGCTTTTCGGCGCAACGCCTTATGCAAACGCAGGGGCGGCGCTAGTGCATTTTCCGCGTGGAGTACGCACGGCATGGCACACGCATCCTGCGGGGCAAAATTTAATCGTAACGAAGGGTAAAATTTACACCGGTACGGCGGACGGCATCGTGCAAATCGCCAGCCCCGGCGACGTGGTGCTTTGTCCGCCGGGCGTCAAACACTGGCACGGAGCCGGACTGCACGAAGACGGCGAGCACATCGCGGTAACCTTCGAAAAGGACGGCAAAAATGTAACGTGGATGAAGCATCTAGGCGAGGACGAATATAAAAACCTCATCGAAAAAGCGGACGCAAAGGACGCGGAGTAGTATCCTCCGGTAGAATTTACATCGCGCTTGCTAAATTTTACGTGCCGTTAGGCGCATTTAAATTTACCCCTCGATGCTAAGCAGATCGCCGAAAATTTCTTTACAATACTGAATGAAGCGTTTGGGAATTTTAACGCCGCGAACATCTACGGCGATGACGCTGCCTTGGACTTCAAAAACAATAAGCTCGCTAGTGATTTTCAATGCTTTGCAGCCGTTATAACATACGTCGCCGTTGCACTCGGCGTATAAGCCGTTATGCGGTGCGTCTGCGTCCTCATACCGCCCGAGCTTGATCGGTCTTTGGAAAAGCAGATAGTTTTTATAGTCGTACTTGTCGTCCGCAAGGCCTATCATATAATAATTCTCGGCGCTGTTTTTGGAAGCGGTTGCAATACCTGCTTTAAAATTTAGTCTAAACATAAATTCTGCCTTGGCAAAAAGCGGCAAATTTTACCGCTTCAAATTTACACGAGCTGTGCGCCCCCGCCTTTTACGACCTCGCCGATGACGTAGCCGTCGGTATTTGCTAGTACGAAGTCAGCGTTTTCTTTCGGAGCTACGACGATCATGCCTACGCCCATGTTAAATGTCCTCATCATCTCGGCAGGCTCTACCTTTTGCGCTATGACTTTAAAGATTTCAGGCGTGCGGATCGCTGCATGCTCGATCTTCGCGCCCAGCCCCTCTGGAAATACGCGCGGCAAATTTTCCAAGATGCCGCCGCCCGTGATATGCGCTAACGCGTGGATCTTGTCTTTTAAATTTAAAAAGTCGCCGACGTAGATCCTGGTCGGCTCCAAAAGCACGTCGATGAGCGCGCGACCGCCGATTTTCTCGTCAAATTTCAGCCCTAGCTCGGCGATCACTTTGCGCGCGAGCGAGAAGCCGTTTGAGTGCAGGCCGCTACTAGGAAGCGCGATGAGCACGTCGCTTTCGCGGACGAATTTTGAGCGGTCGATCTCGTCCTCCTCGGCGATACCCACGGCAAAGCCCGCGAGGTCAAAATCGCCCTTCTCATACATCGATGGCATCTCTGCCGTCTCGCCGCCGATCAGCGCGCAGCGGGCGAGCTTGCAGCCCTCGGCGATGCTTTTTACGACCTCTTTGGCATCCGCGATCTCGAGTTTCGCCGTCGCGTAGTAGTCGAGGAAAAACAGCGGCTCGGCGAAGTTGCAGATGAGGTCGTTTACGCACATCGCGACGAGATCTTGCCCCACGCCGTCAAATTTGCGCGCGTCGATCGCGAGTCGCAGCTTTGTGCCCACGCCGTCGGTGGCGCCTAGGATCGCGGGCTTTTTGTAGCCAGTAGGCAACCTTACCGCACCCGAAAATGAGCCGATACCGCCCAAAACGTGCGGAGTTTGCGTGGCTTTAACGAACGGTTTTATCGCGTTTACGAAATCATTTCCCGCGTCTATATCGACACCAGCGTCTTTGTAGCTTATCAAATTTTATCCTCCAAGATGGTATAATTTCGCAGATTTTAGCTAAAATCGAATAAAAACGCTATAAAGGTTCACCTTGAAATTTAGACACGCCGTCATCATCACGGGCAGCATCGGTAGCGGCAAGAGCGCGGTTTGCGAGCTGCTTCGTGATCGCGGATTTGAGATCATCGACGCCGATAAGATTTCGCATGACGTTTTGGATCGCTGCGCCGCACAGGTAGCTGAAATTTTCGGCGCGCAATACATTGTACAAAAAGACTCGAAAGCTAAAAATTCTAATTCGCATGCGGAATTTAGTGCCAGCGGTGATGAGAAAAATTTGACCGATTCGTGCGCCTCGGTGGACCGCAAAAAACTAGGCGAGTTGGTGTTTAAAAACCCTGCGGAGCTTGCAAAGCTTGAAGCACTGCTGCATCCAAAGATAACGGCTGAAATTTTATCGCAGGCGCAGGCTTTGGAGGCGAAAGGAAAGCTTTACTTCGTCGATATTCCGCTGTTTTTCGAGGGCAAGAGGTATGAGTTTTTTGATAAAGTGGCGGTCGTTTATGCACCAAAAGACACATTGATCGCGCGCGTGATGAAGCGAAACGGGCTGGATCATGCCGCCGCAAAGCACCGCGTGGAGCTGCAAACGGATATCGAGCAAAAGCGCGCTATGGCGGATTTTGTGATAGATAACAGCGGCGATCTTGCTGCGCTTAAAGCCGCGGTGGAGAGATTTTTAAAAGAGCTAAAAGATAAAATTTAGCCCTTTGCCTGGTTGCGTAAAATTTCTCGCGAATTAAGATGAGACTAAAAATAAAGGATAAAGCAATGAGGATCGGTAGCTGCGCCCAAAAGGGCGCTAAATTTCAAAATTTTAAAAGCACGCCGCTTAAAGAGCGGTTGAAATTTACGGCGCGAGCGGTTTTGCTCTCCGCGCTGTTTGCGACGGGCGCTGCGGCGGAGATCGACGATCTAAGGAAGGGCTGCGCCGCGGGAAGCGAGATGGATTGTAAAAAACTAAGCCGCGTGATAAACGAGCTGCAGCGCAATTGCGACGCCGGCGGCGAGGAAAACGCGCTGGATTGTGCAAATTTAGGCTACGCATACGACTCAAATAGAAGCTTCAGGCAGGCCGCGCGCTATTACGACAGGGCGTGCAAGCTCGGCGAGCAGAAGGGCTGCGTCTATTTGGGACTGCTCTACAACGACGGGCAGGGAGTCACGCAAGATCGTAAGAGGGCGAATGAGCTTTTTAGCGATGCTTGCAAGAAAAACAGCAGCGAGGGGTGCGCGAGCCTTGCATACAACTATAAAAAGGGGCTCGGCGTCTATCCAGACACGAAAAAGGCGATCGAGCTTTTGATCAAGGCTTGCAAGATGGGGCAGGTAGAGGCGTGCCATAACCTAGGGCTTAGCTATGTTCTCGGCGAAGGCGTGAAAAAGGACGCGGACAGGGCTAGGACATTTTTTACGAGGGCTTGCGAGCAAGGGCACGCGGATTCGTGCGTAAATTTGGGCGTTACGTATTTCAAAGGCGACGGCGGGCAAAAGGATCATGCGCTTGCTGCGAAGTATTTTAGCGAGGCGTGTGAGAGAAGCGACGAGCCGCTAGCCTGCTCAAATTTAGCGTATCAATACGAAAAGGGCTGGGGCGTAGCGAAAGATAAAAAGAGGGCGCGCGAGCTTTATGAAAAGGCTTGCAAGCTCGGAAGATTTGATGCTTGCGAGCATTTAAAGACTATGAGGTAGGCTCTAACATCAAGCGCGAAAAACGCATAACAAAATGGGCTTACGAAAGAAGATAGTTAGTAACTTTAGTCTTAGTAAAGCCTATAAATAAGCGATGCGCTTAAATTTAGATAGAAGTAAAATTTTAATAAAGCGTTAGTGAGCAGCGTTAGTAATTTTAAAATTTGCGAGGTAGATGATGAAAATTTCAAAATATAATGCGAGCGGAAATGATTTCGTGATATTTACGGATTCAGTTAAGGCGGATAGATCCAAGCTAGCGCGCGAGCTATGCGATAGGCGTGATGGGGTGGGCGCCGACGGGCTCATCGTCGTACTACCGAAATTTAACGGTATCGAGGGGATAAATTTCGAGTGGGAATTTTACAATAGCGACGGCAGCAGCGCCGATATGTGCGGCAATGGCTCGCGCGCGGTATGCATGTATGCGTATGAGAATTTTTTGGCCGGGCAGAGCATGAAATTCCTAAGCGGCGCAGGCGTAATTAGCGGTGAAATTTTCGGTATTTTCGGCGGAAATTTGAGCGAGAGCATGCGAGGCGAGCTACGCAATGTAAGCTTTGGCGAGATTTTCAATCTGCGTCCTAATGCTCACGCGTTAGTAGCTAATGTCGAGGTAATGTTAACTCGTCCTAAGCGCCTGGGCGAAAGCTTTGAGGAGGCAGGGCTAACGTGGTATTTTTATAACACAGGAGTGCCGCACTTAGTAACTTTTGTTAGCGATTTAAATGAGTTCGACGCCGCGCTAGCCCGCGATCTGCGTGAAAAGTATAACGCTAACGTTAATTATGCGTTAGTTCAAAGCCGCCTCGCAAGCAAAATTTTAAAGGTGCGCACCTTTGAGCGTGGCGTAGAGGCAGAAACTCTCGCATGCGGTACGGGGATGGCAGCATGCTTCATCGCAGGCGTCGAAAATATGGGGCTAACTCCCGACATCCGCGTGATACCCGCAAGCGGTGAAACGCTAAATTTGCGCTTAGGGGATGGAGGCAAAATTTACTTTCGCGGCGACGTTAGGCATACTTTCGATGGCGAATTTATCGGATACGTGGAGTAAACAGGGCGGAATTTCGAGCCGGTTTGCGCGAGAATCCGTCAAATTTTCGAGTGTAATTTATACAAAATTTCGCTTTTCGCTACGTTTGATAAAATAATATATTTGCAATACAGCATTGGAATTTTAAAATTTTATGATGATGAAATTTTAGAATTTTCGGGGATGGTTTGCGTGATAATTTTAATTTTGAGGTAAAATTTGTCGCTTCACTGCAAAATTTAATTCCTAAATCTCGGAATTTTATGAAATAAAATTTTAAGATTTCAGCGTGCGGAATTTTGCTACTAAATTTAAAATTTTTGCTTGAATTTCACATTTGTATCGCATTAATTTGGGCTTCTGCGGAATTTAGCGTTATAAAATTTACGCTCTAACCCGCTCATTTGGTTTATAATTTTTGCTGCCACCGCAAAAAATCCGCCGTGTTCGCACAAGTGAAATTCCGTCGCATTTGCACGAGCGAAATCCGCCACTGATAGTAGAAAGCGCGGTATCAAGCGCAAATCCTCGCCGCGGGTAAAATCTATCATTGACGATAAAGGCTGGATTTATCGATGCGGCAATTCTTGAAGTGCGGTAGAATTTACTAACGACGATAAAAGCATAGTGTGGTTACGGCGAAATTTAAAATTTGCGCCCGCCGAATTTCGCCGCGCCGTCATTTTGTCGTTTAAATTTTAAATTCCATCCGCGTCGGTTTCGCCGAAACTAGGCATAAAGCCTGATGATTAACTCTCTGGCGAGCGCTAAAATCACGACGAAGATTGTAAATTTTAATAAAGATTTTTGTCGTATCGCGACAAGCATGACGATGCCAAATAAAACGAGCGCAATATCTAAAAATGTATCTTTCATACGCTTAATTGAAATTTAATCAAAATGCTAAGTATGATAAGAAGTATTATAAAGCGCAAGATTGAGCGCATGGAGGATAGATCACCAAATTCTTTGTCATATTCCTTTTTTACCTCCCATTCAGCTTTCCAGGCGAACATTTTTACTATAAAATCCAGCATTTTCATCTCCTTTTTTAAGGCTAGTCGCATAAAAACGAAATTCTGTAGCGCCACGTGAAATTAAAGAATTCTATCTAATCGGCGCTTAAAATTTTTAATTTTGGGCTATTTGTCGGCGTTTTGGACGAGCGCTTTTTCGTATTTTTCGATAAAGTTTCGCCCTGACTCGCATAGACGGTAGATGAAAATCTTCGACGCCTTGCCTGCATCAAGCCCCGTATCCTTAATGCTTTCGCGCTGCAGATAGCTCCAGTTTTTATGAATTATGTCAAGAGTTGATTTGATCGATGTGTAGTTGCGCCCACTCGCAGCTGCGAATTCGTTCACGGGTCTCATAAACTCCGCATCGCTTTGCTTGTTGCGACACAAAAGTCCCTCTTTACCTTGTGATTCGACCAGTTTTAGCGTTTCATAAATGAGTTTGTCTTTTAATTTGATCATCGGCTTTCCCTTATGTAATTGATATGGGTTTACCAAAATTATATCATAAAAAAGCCCGCCTCTCGGCGAGCAAATGTGATTTGGTTTAATCAATCATAACCTCAATGTTTCTTTCAACACCATGGTTTGACTCAGCTAAACATTAGCTTAATACTATAGTTCGATTTAACCATTAACTAGACATTTTCTCTCAATGTTATGGTTCGATTTAACCATCAACTCAATGGTCTCCTCAATATTACCCAGAAGTTATTACTTAAAAAATTCTGAAGTAATCCATCTTAATACGCCATGTATAACATTAGCGTCATAGTTGCTAGCCATCGCGGCAATCTTGATTTCGATAATGCCATTCTCGAATAAGCGTTCCGCATCCGACACAAACATCGTCGTACGCGAACGTCGTTCAACTTCCTGACAAAACCGAACAAAATTCGGCACATCACAAAGATGTTTAAACTTCGAGCGCGAAAATCTCACGTCAATTTGAACCGGTCTCCCCGTCGTCACGTCATCAATCGTCACCAATTTCAGATTTCGACAAGTCAAGTTCCAATTATCCGTGAATTCCTTAATACTTGAAGCCGTTCTGCGTGAAGTAGATTGAGCCGGTTTTTCGTCCTGTGCAAAAACGCTTTCTTGCACAGAGTCATCGCCCTGCATGAGAATGTCGCTCTGCATAGAATCATTACCCTGCACGAGATCAACACCTTGCATAGAATCATCGCTCTGCACAAGGTCAACGTTTTGCATAGAAATATCGCCCTGCACAAGATAATCTTTCTCCAAATCATTTTTCATTTTTATCCCCCTTCCTTAAGGTACCCATCAGTTTGCATCAACAAAAAACACAAAAATAGCACTAGTATTATAATATATCTCTG
>NZ_CALHHT010000528.1 GCF_938031315.1 uncultured Campylobacter sp. | reverse complement strand
CCGCACCTGCTCGCGCGAGCCTTAAGCGAACCCGAAAATAGCGCGGGCGGGCGGTGAAATTTTTAAATTTTAACGTAGCTCTATTCTTCATCATTACAAGCTAAATTTTATGCACCGTCATTTTGCGCGCTAGAATTTTTGGCACCTTGATTTCCGCCACTTAAATTTTCAGCGCCCCGATCTTCGCTATCTAAATTTTGAGAGGCGGGGTTTTGCTCGCTCGTAGCTTCGCCACCAGAGCTTTGCGAAGCGCTTTGGCTTAAATCGCGATCTGAATTTTCATCCTGAGAGCCTAGATGATGTTTCATCGTGCTTTGATCCAAAAGTTCTATTCGATCGAGTTTACCGTGTCTTAGGCGCACCACTTTGTCGGCAAATTTACCGAGCTCTTCGTTGTGCGTGACCAAAAGCAGCGTCTTGCCCTCGCTGCGAAGCGTCTGAAAGAGCTGCAAAACCACGCGCTCGTTGGCCTCGTCGAGGTTGCCCGTAGGTTCATCCGCGATGATGATGTCGGGATCATTGATGAGTGCGCGAGCGATGCAGACGCGCTGCTGCTCGCCGCCGCTAAGCTCGCTAGGGCGGTGCGTGATGCGGTGTCCGAGCCCTACTTTCTCAAGTGCTGCCTTGGCGCTGTCCTCGTCCACGCAGCTGTGGTAGTATTGATTTAACATGACGTTTTCGACGGCCGTTAGATAGGGGATTAAGTGAAACTGCTGAAACACGAGGCCGATCTTTTTACGGCGAAATTCTAAAATTTGCTCGTCATTTAGCGCGCTCGCGTCGGCTCCGCCCAGGATAT
Source organism: uncultured Campylobacter sp. (assembly GCF_938031315.1). Classification (GTDB taxonomy): domain Bacteria; phylum Campylobacterota; class Campylobacteria; order Campylobacterales; family Campylobacteraceae; genus Campylobacter_B. Next base: position 7,959 of record NZ_CALHHT010000528.1, on the reverse strand, counting down.
ATCTGCCCGCGGTCGGGGTGTCCATCAGGCTTAGGATATTTACGAGTGTGCTTTTGCCGCTGCCGCTTGGGCCCATTATGCTGACCCACTCGCCGCTTAAAACGTCGAAGCTGATATTATCGAGAGCCTTAACCTCGCCGAAGTATTTGCAGATGCCTTCAAATTTTAAAATTTCCATGTCATTCCCTTAATAGATTCGCTAAATTCGGATTCAGCGCCTTTTTGATCGGATAGTAGCTTGCCGCGAGCGCAAAAATCAGGCTCAGCGCGACCGCCGCAAAGAGGCTAATCAGCCTAAAATCCACGCTGCTTGAAAATATCAGATGCCCCAGCAAGATCGCGAGCAGGTATCCCACGAATACCCCTACTAGCGAGCCTGCGACGCAGACGGTTAAAATTTCGCTCAGGATCAGGTGGAGCAAATTTTGTTTGCTCGCGCCGATTGCGCGGATGAGTGCGAACTCTTTGATACGCGAAAGCAGGATCGAGCTAAGGCTCGTATTGATGCAGACCGAGGTGATCAGAAGGATCGTAATGCCGATAAGAAGCATCAAAAGCTTGATTTTATTTAAGATGATGCCCTGGGTCTTGGATACCTTGCCGATCGGCGCGAAGCTCATCTGAGCGTCGCTCAGGCTTTTTGAAATTTCGCTAAGCTGCTTAAAATCGCCGCTTACGATCGCTTCTGCGTAATTTACCTGCGCAGGCTGATTTAAAATTTTTTGCGCCAGCGGCAGCGAGATTAGCAGCATGCCATCCTCTTTCTGCCCGTCATAGACGATGCCTTTTATCTTTACTTTGCTTGTTTCGTTTGAGCCGATCGGCGTGATCTCGATACTATCGCCGAGCTTCGCGCCCAAAAGCTTAGCAAGATCCTGCCCGATGAGCGCGTTTTTATCGTCGAAATCCACGCCGATAAACGAACCCTCTTTAAGATCCAAAAACGGCATAGTATCGCGCAGAGAGGAGAAATTTACCCCCATGATGATGCCTGAGTTTACGCCTAAATTTGCGCTGCCGAAAAGATATTTATTCGCGCTTTTCAGTGCGGGGATTTTAGCAAATTTCGCATCGAGCGCCGCTTCGTCCATATGGGAATTTTCTAAATTCGCAGGGCTTACGATTAAATTTGCGCCGTAGCTGTTTAACTCGCTGGCGACCTTTTTATCGATGTCGGCGTAGATATTTACGAACGCCGCGCAAACCGCGCTGCCTAGCATGATCGCGACGAAAATCACGAAGCTGCGAATGCCGCTGTTGATGATACTTTTAAAGATCGCGCTTCTAAAAAACGCGCCGTTATTTCCTACCATAAAGCACCTCCGCAGGCAGTAGTTTGATTACTCCGCGTAGCGGCAAGATCGAGCCGATAATGCAAATAAGAAGTCCAAAGACGATGCTAAGCGGAAAGACCATAAGCGAGACGCCGATAAAGGAGCCAAAAATTTGATACGCGATCGCCCAGCTAAGCGCGTAGCCCACGACTGCGCCCACGAGTGAGCTTGCTATGCAGATGACAAAAATTTCAGCGGCGAACTGGATATAGATCATAAAGTTGCTCGCTCCCAGCGCCTTAAGCAAGCCGATCTCTTTTTTGCGCTTGTAAATTTCGCTGCTTAGCAGGCTCGTGATGCAGATGCTTGAAATCAGCAGAGATAAGATACTTACGACGCCCATTAAATTTTGAATTTTTTTCGTGATGCCGCTTTGAGCTTCGCTGACGCTAAGCACCGCCTTAGCAGTTGCGTTTGGATACTCCTCGGTGATCTGATATGCGATGGAACTAACGTATGCTGAGCAATACCATGTGTCGTATTCTGTAGCGTCTAGATTATCGAGACTCCTTCTTGCCTTTACGGACAGATCGTCTTCCGGGATCGTCATGGCGCTAACTTCTGCCTTGGCGATGAGGCCCTCTTTGTGCGTTAGCTTTTGTACCAGAGATAAATTTGCGATCAGCTTTTTGGCTTCATCCTCCGCGCCGTGCAAAATCCCTACGACCTTAACCTCATAATCTCCAAGCTTAACCGTATCGCCGATCTTAAGCCCCAGCCCGTCTCCTGCAAGCACCTCATTCTCGGCGCCGTCTTTTACCCACTGTCCCTCTACGCTCCAAAACGGATAGAGCGAGCGCACGCCCGATCTGAAATCAGGCTCGTCGCTAACGCCCACGTCCTTTTCAAAGTAGGTTCCCACGACGTCGTAATCTCCCGCGCGGGTAGTTAAAAAAGGCGCAAAGGCGGTGATATTGTTGCGCCAAAAAATTTCTTTGATCTTATGCAGCTCGCTCTCTTTTAAGAAATCGTCATTCTTAAGCGGCGAGTATTCGCGCCCGCCGATCTCAATACTTAGGCTTTGCGAGCGCGGTAGCACTACGATATTTGAGCCGTAGCTGCGTAGCTCCTTAGCGACCTGATCGCCGATTTTTAGCGTGATATTTAGCATGCAAGCGATCAGCGAGACCGATAAAAATATGGTCAAAAACGCTAGAATTTTGCTATCCCTGGAGTTTAAAATGGAGGATTTGATGATGCGTAAAAACATTATTTAAGCTCCTTTAGCGTGCCGTTTTCATCTACATAGCGCTCGGGATGCGCGGTAAAGGCGTTTGCATTCGCTTCGCTTTCGAAAAAGTAGGTGCGTCCGTAGTAAAGATAGCTAAATTTAGAGGTGTTTAAAATTTCTTTTCTACTAACCGGATCGATCACCTTTTTATCCACAATCTCCGAGAAATAGGACGCGCCATCCTCGATCGTCTTAAGCGCGATGACGATATTTTGCCCGTCAAATTTATAATCCAGCGGGATCGGATTGCAGCCGCCCAGCTTGCCGACGCTAGGCAAAAATATCCTCACGTTGCAAGCGATACAGATGAGCTCGTCGCCTTTTTTGATATAGCCCATATCGCCGCAGATCGAGCACGCGTCAAAAACCGCGACCGGGGCAAATTTGTCCGTGAAGCGGTTTAGTAGAAAAAACCTGACCTTGTGCCCGTCGTCGGTGACGTAGGCAAAGCGGTGCAGCTTGCCGTCCTTTACGATGTTTGCATCGATTATGAATTCCGCGCCTTGCGGCTCGATAATCTTAGGCTCATCGATCGTAGGCGGTTTTGAGGCGACCAAGATATAATAAAGCCCCAAAAAGCTGATTAAAATCCCAAGCGATAAGATCAGGCTAAAATCTCTAAAAATGGCGAATCTGCCTGCCTTAACCTCTCTAAATTTTATAATGTCCGCTTCGCGAGGCACACGCCTTGGCGCACGAAATGCCGTAAGCAGCGCAATTAGCGCGGCTATAAGGCAAAGAGCTAGCGTCAGATAGGAGTTGTTGTAATGGATGATTTTAGCGATGACGCTTAGAAACTCGGACGAGCCGATCGCGTTTGAAAGTCCCTCAAAACCCTGCGCAGCTAGCGCTTTCGGCGCGTCTGCCTGGCGCAGATCAAGGCCTAAAAAGCCGATTTTAGCAATAAAGGCAAACGCCCACGCAAGAGCGAACGACACTAGCTTTGCGCCTCTGCTCGCGCGCGCTAGAGCTGAGCGATAAATAAAATAGAATAAAATGAGCGCCAGCGCACCTAAAACCGCCATAAAGAGGTTGGTTAGGCTGAAGCTGTCCAGCAGCTCGCCGGAGAAAATTTTAAAATTCATCCCTATGAAGCGGTATTCAAATCCATACGCGCAACCAAGAGCAAAAATAACTATAGCGGTAAGATAGAATCGCTTAAGCCTAAACGCAAACAGTAGCGCGAGCAGCGTTAAAAGTGCGAGCGCGTCAAATATAATCTTGCCTGTATCGGCGTTTGCCGAGCGCGCAAATGCGCTAAAGCACAGCGCCCCAAATACAACTCCTAAAAGCGCGGGCAAAAACGATGCGCTGATAAAGCGCCTGCCGCCCAGATACGCGCTTAAAAACGCGAGCGGAAACAGAGCCAAGCTAACGTGATAAAAAAATATCGTCATTAAAAATCCTCATCGAGCCTAATGCGCGTAAATCGCCTATAATTGCTTAAATTTTAAAATTTTAAAACCTACGCCATTTTGTAAATTTTAAAATTTCAAATCAGCCCGCAAAAAGTTCGCAGCAATAGAGCCGCCCGCAAAGAGAAATTTCGCCTCGCTATTGCTTTGGTTTTGTCTCACCCTCGCGACGTGCTAAATTTTAAAATTTTGCCGCAACTAAAAGATTCGTAAGCTTAAACGCATTAAAGCAAAAACGATGCGCTTTGGCTGCGGCGTAATGGCAAATTTAAACGGGCTAAAGTAACTGCCTTAAATTTAAAGCGTGCGGCTAAACCCAATACCGCTAGAGCTCCGCCAAAACGGACTCGGCGGAGCCATCTATGATTACTCTTTAGGAGCGCCTGTGTATTGGAAGGTGTATTTAACCGAGAACGGCTCCCACCATTTGCCTACGCCGGTCGCTTTGTCTGCGTGGCGACCGAATCCGTTGGCGCTTGGATTTTCGATGTTGTAGGTTAGCTCGTAGTTGCCTACACCGTTTACCATCTTGATATTGGCGCCGTAGTGAGGGCCGTCGCTAGCTACCATCGGCATGAAATTTCCCTTTTGAATCTTACCTGTGTCTAGGTTTTTAAGCACGTAAGCGATCTTTAGGTAAGGGATCCACTCGCCCTCGCCAAATCCGTTTGCGTTGCCTTTGATAGCGTGGATATCCGCCTCAAGGTGGATGTCCGCCTTGCTAGGAGCTAGATCGATGCCTTTAGGCTCCATATCGATAGGCTGAAGATACACAGCAGCGATCTCCATTCCATTTTGCTCAATCGGCTCGCCGATCGGATGCTCTCCTGCCATTGCTATAACAGAGGCTAAGCTTAGCGCCAACATACCTGAAAAAATCTTTTTCATCTTTTCTCTCCTTATTAAGATTTGTTTTTTTGCTTATTTTTTAAGATCAAAATTCCTGCGATTAGAAGCACGATCATCACCGCTTGCGGCACGAGGCTCTGGACGTAAGGATAAAATCCGATCCACGTAATCGTAGGAAGCCCGTCTATCACCGTAGGCACGAATACCTTGCCCTCGACTAGCTCCATCACGCCCTTACCCACAAATACGACGGACATATAAAAGATAATGACTGACGTAGCGATGAAAAATGGCTTGATAGCGATTTTAAGCGAGAATTCTTTGATGATGACATAGACCACGATTAGGGCTACCAGACCCGCTACAAAACCCGCCGCTACCATGCTAGTAGCTGCCGGAGTCTTGGCATCGAAAAGTAGCGCCAGATAAAATAGCACCGTTTCCGCGCCCTCACGATAAACCGCCAAAAATACCGTCCACCAAAGCATCTTGCTATCGCCCGAGCTTAGGCTGCTTGAAATTTGACCTTGGATATAGGCGGTCCATTTTTTGGAGCTTGCATTTGAAAGAAGCCAAAATCCCACATAAAATAGCAGCACCACGGCGATTAGCATTACCGCGCCCTCCATCACTTCGCGCGTTTGTCCTGCATTTTCACTACCGAAGATATAATTTAGTCCGTAAGCCGTGGCAATACTTAGCACGACCGCGACGCCAAGAGCGCTGTAAACGATATTTAGGTGCTTTGAATTGCCTGATTTTATAAGCAAAGCGATGACTGCGGCTACGATAATGAGCGCTTCAAATCCTTCACGCAAGATAATGATAAACGCGTATAAGAATAGATCCCAGTTGCTTGATTTCTTCGTTAGCTCTATACTTTGGGTAAGCTGATCAAATAGCTTATTTTGCGCCGCTACGATCTGCTCTTTGGAAGCGCCCGCGCGCATAAGAGCTGAAATTTTATTAAAGCTTGCTTCGGTGTCTAGCTTGAGTTGTGTGTCTTTGGCGCCAACGATATTTTCCATGCCGCTCTCTTCGTATTCGTCGAAGTAAATATTGCCGCTCTCATCGATCGCGTCATCAACCTTGCCGCTCTCGTAAAGCTGCAAAACCTTAGCCATTTTGTCTTTGATATTTTGCACAATCGGCGTAAAATCCTTGCCCTCATCCTCGCTAGTATCGCTTTGTGCTAACGCAGTCTGTGGCGCTATGGAGTAGCTTTCTTGCGGCAAATCATTTACGGCTTTTAATGCTAGATTATCTAAAGCGTTTATCGCTTCGTCAAATTTTGATTTGTCCGTATCCGCATCCTCGCGCAATAGATTTCCAATGATTTGCTGGATTGATTGATCGGTCTGAGACGAGACATATTTTCGCACCGCCTCCTCTAGACGTTGCGGTAGATATCAAATTTAGCGCGATTTAGCGCAGCTTTTAGCGCAGCAGTGTCTTTCTTATCAAACGCAGCTTTAGCGTTATCCAGCTCAGCTTTAAATTCCGTATAGACGCTCATCCACGGCGAAGTTGTACCGGATGCTGCGGAATTCCCGCCTGAGGCTGGCGCAGAAGTGCTGCCATCGCCTCCGTCTTGATACTCGGCTACGAGACGATGACCAGATTCAATCACAGGCAGAACCTCGTCAATCTCGCGATTTAGATTATCGATCATTGCTTGGATCTCATTTAGAGGCTTTTCAGCTTTGATCGCTTTACGGATATCGCCGAATTGCTTCTCCATATCGTAGGATTTTTTCTGACTTAAATTTATGCGAATGCCGGCTTCTAAATTTTCAAAATGCCCGAAATACGCCTCTTGGGTTATCTTTCTGGCCTCCGAGTTATTGCCGTCTACATAAAATTTAACCGCCTGGGCAAATTTTTCTTTAATCGCCGCCGCTTCGGCGCGATAATCGGTCTGCGCCAGCAACATGCAAAATGGAAAAATAAGAGCCAAAATCGCAAATTTAAAAAATTTCATCTGAACCTTCTTAAGTTAAATTTATACATTAAATTTCAAAATTAAGTAGCAATTATATGTAGAAAAATCTTAAAAAGTAATAAAAAAAGCGGTTATCATAAAGCACGAAAGCGGCTAAATTCTCAATTGCAAGAGCTTTTTGATAGATGGAATTTAATAGAATTTAGGATATGGCGGAATTTTAAATGGCAGTCGGATTTTACTCCGACTGCTAAAATTTTAATGAAGTTTCGACCAAATTTTGCTTTTCCAAAGACCTGCAAAAACAGAAAGGATCAAGAAATATATCATAATATTTATGGTCGTAGCTTCACGCTCGGCTTTTTTACTATCGCCTACGTCAGCTAGATATTCCACGACCTTGGCTTCAGCGTTTTCGTTCAAGCCTACGCGCGGCATCGAAGTGCCTGGAAGCTTCTTTTGCGTATCGTTGATAAACTCGTGTAGATAGTTGGCGCCCTTGGAACGGATCATCATCGAAAGATCAGGAGGCGTCGAGCCCATATACGCAGCCAGGCTAGCCTTGTCGCTGGATGCAAAGAGCTTATCATATTTGACGTCATGACATCTTAGACAAGCATCCTCAAAAACCGCCTTACTTAAAAGGAATTTTTTCTGCGCTTCATTTAGTTCGGTGCCTTGCTTGATGCCGCTAGCAGCAGCCTCAGAGGCGATTAGTTTATCCTCGCTAGGAGCTAGCGACTTTAGATAGGCTACGATATCGGCGATCTCTTGATTTAGATCACCGCCCGCACCGAAAAATCCAGGCATCGGAAAAGGCTTTTCGTCGCCAAATTTCTGATCTAGCTTAAGAGCCATGATCGGATCTTTGATGAGCGCAGCTAAGAATTTATCAGTGTATAGATAGCCTGCGCTGCTAAGATCCGGAGGATTGACGCCGTATGCGGCACTAGCGCTTGCCGCGTCCATAGGAGCGGAGATATTTGCACTTTTTACTCCATGACATGCGGTGCAGCCCGCATTTGTAAAGGTCTCGGCGCCTCGCACGGCATCGCCTTTGCTAAGATCGATTTTATTTATCTCGTCCCAAAAAAGCACCGTTTTGTCTTGTTGCTCTTTTGCGCTGGCAAGGGCTTTTTTAGAATTTTTTATCATCGTCTCATCCCCGCCTTTTTCAGCTGCGGCCAA
>NZ_CALHHT010000527.1 GCF_938031315.1 uncultured Campylobacter sp. | reverse complement strand
TTAAAGCCTTGGCTCGCTTTTTTTAAACTTGGTTAGCTTTGAGCTTAACTCACCGCCGTTTCGGGCTATAAATTTGGCTAAATTAAGGCGCGCGGCGGATGGAGGACGCGAGGAATTTAAAATTTAAAAGCGAAATTTTACCGCGAGATTTTGTGGAGTGGATTATAAAATTTTGCCGCACGAGGCTTTGTAGTGTGAATTGCCGCTATGCTTTGAAATTTCATTATGTCTTGACAAGTCGTCATACTCTAAAATTTTGTTGCGCTTTGAAATTTTGTCGTGTTTTAAAATACTGCCGCGCTGCTGTAAAATTTTGCATAGCGGTTAGACGGAATTCTGCGCCGTAAAATTTTTTGTGCGGCGGAATTTTATCTTTTAAATTTTATAGGCTTAGCGCACTGCTGTGCGCGTACAGATTAAACATCTATAAAATTTTATCTCACAATTTATAGCGCGAAATTTTAAAATTTAACTCTTTTTCGTAGCCTTGGCATATGCCGCGACGTATTCAAAGCCCGAATATAACGTCAGTGCGACCGCGATCCAGAGTAGGGCGTTTGCATAGGGCCACTGCATCGTTAGCCAGCCGATAGCGATCATCTGAAAGACCGTTTTTACCTTACCCGCCATCGACGCGGCGACCTCTACGCCGTCGCCTGCCATCGCCACGCGAAGGCCAGTGATGAAAAACTCGCGGATTAGGATCAGATAGATCGCCCACGGGCTAGCGCGCCCGATAAACATAAGCCCCAAAAAGCCCGCAAGCGTCAGCATCTTATCAGCGAGCGGATCGATGATGGCGCCTAGCTTGGTCTTCTGGTTCCAAGAGCGCGCGATGTATCCGTCGAAAAAGTCCGTGACGGAGGCGATGACGAAGACTAGCGCGGCGAAATAATCGATCCAGCTTACGTGCACCGAGCCTACCATGTCGCCGTTTGCATGGCCTGCTAGTAAGATCAGCCAGAAAAACAGCGGCGCCAGCGCAACGCGAAAACTCGCTAAAATATTGGGTAAATTTAGCATTATTTAAAGGTCGTTCCGCCGTCGACGATGAAGGTGTGCCCCGTCACCCAGCTAGCCTTGCTCGAGCATAGAAATAAACATGCTCCCGCCAGATCCTCCGGCTGCCCCATGCGTCCTAGCGGGCTAAGCTCGGCGGTCTTGTCGCGCACCTCTTCGTAGTTCGTAAAGGCCCGCAGCGCGTCCGTTTCGATCGGTCCGCCGCTTACTACGTTTACGCGGATATTTTTTTCGCCGAGCTCGGTCGCGGCGTAGCGTGCCATCGCCTCAACTGCGGCTTTCGCCGTGCCGTGACCCGCGTAGTTTTCGATATAGACTAAATTTCCCGTGGAGCTAAGCGAGATGATCGAGCCGCCGCCTACCGCTTCCATGCGCTTTGCAGCTTCTTGCGCGCCCACGACGAAGGCATTTACGGTCGCGGTAAAGATATTATTGATACCGCGCGGCTTTAGCCTCATAAATTTAGTGTATCCGCCCGCGACCGCACGACCCGAGATGATGGCGTTTGAGATGAAAAAATCCACTCGCGCAAAATCCTCGTCGATCTTGGCAAAGAGCTCCTTGTAGGTCTCGGGCTCCAAGATATTGAGCGCATAAGCGCGCGCCTTGATGCCGTAAGCCTTCTCAAGATCGGCCGCTTGCGAAGTCGCCAGCTCCTCGTTGGAATTATACGTAAAAGCGATATTCGCTCCCGCAGCTGCGAATTCCAAAACGATCGCTCTGCCTATGCCTCTCGTGCCGCCGCTGATAACTAGCGTTTTTCCTTTAAATTCGTTCGTCAATTAAAATCCTTTGATAGTGTATTGTTTCATTACGTTTTCTATTTTTTTGAGGTTTTCCGCGCTCGGCTCGCAAAGCGGCAAGCGGTACTCCAAGCTCGGCGTTAGGCCTGCGATATACATCGCCGCTTTGATCGGGATCGGATTGCTCTCGCAGAATAAAATTTTATTGATCGCGTAGAGATCGTCGTTGATCTGCTTGGCCTTTAAAAACTCATTTTGCAGCGCAAATTTCGTTAGTCTCGCCGTGTAATCGGGCAGTAAATTTGCGGTGACCGAGATCACGCCCTTGCCGCCGTTGCTTAGGATCGGATAGTTGATCGCATCCTCGCCGCTAAGCACGCTAAGGCGCGGCTCGTGTGCGAGTAGATCGACGCATTTATCGATGCTGCCGCTGGCTTCTTTGACGCCGTAGATATTCTCGCAGTCGTTAAAAAGCTTGATGATCGTATCTGCGGCGATGTCGCAGCCGGTGCGACCGGGGACATTGTAGAGCAGCACGGGTAGATCTACCGAGCTCGCGATCGCCTTGTAGTGCAGATAGAGTCCCTTTTGGGTGGGTTTGTTGTAGTAGGGCGCTACGGATAAAATTCCGTCCGCGCCGTGAGCCTGCGCAAACTGCGCGAGCCCGATCGCTTCGTGAGTTGCGTTGCTGCCCGCGCCCGCTAGCACCTTGACGTCCGTGCCCTTGCACGCATCTACGGCGATCTCGATACAGACGCGGTGCTCGTCGTGCGTCAGCGTCGCGCTCTCGCCCGTGGTGCCTACGGGCACGACCGCGCTTATGCCGTTTGCGATCTGTCTTTTGATGAGCTTAGCGTAGGTCTGCTCGTCTAGTTTGCCCTCTTTAAAAGGCGTGATCAGCGCCGTCATAGAGCCGATTATGACATTTTTATTCATCGTTTTCCTTTCGTAAGATAATGCTCGTGGAATTTTTAAGGCTTAGATAGGTTTCCATCGCTTTTTTAACTGCGCTTTTATCTAGACTTTTGATCTCGCGCTCCAGCCTAAATAGCGCGTCCAGATCGCCGCGGACGATGTAGCTGCCGTACATCTGCGCTACCTTGCTAGCGCTGTCGAGGGAGTAGATCAGATCGCTGCTTAGGGTGTTTTTGATCTTTAGCATATCGTCGTCGCTTATTTTAGCTTTTTTGGCTTTTTCGATCAGCGCCAAAATTTCATCCCTCAGCGTCTCGCCGCTTACGCCTTGGTTACAAACGGCAAAGACTATAAATAAATTCTCGTCCTTGGCGCTCATATCGTAGATGTTGATCTGATTGGCGAGCTTTTTCTCATCGACCAGCACGCGCTGCAAAAGCGAGCTCTTGCCGCCGCTAAGATATATATCCATCGCTTTGATCGCCGCGGCGTCGGTGTGGTTAAACGGCGGAATTTTAAAGGCGACTGCAACGATCTGCGCCTCGCTGTTTTTGTAAATAACGCTAAGCTTCTCGCCGTCTTGCGCAGGCTCGGTGCAGTGAAGGTGCAGAATTTCGCTCTTGTTTTTTACGGGCGTGAAGTATTTTTTCGCCGCATCAAACGCCGCCTTTTCGCCGATGTCGCCGGTGATCAGCAGCACGGCGTTTTGTGGCTGATAAAATTTAGCGTGAAATTCCTTGATATCTTTGATGCTCCAGTTTTCGATATCCTTGCGAAAGCCGATCGGCGTCCAGTGGTACGGGTGGTACAAAAACGCGGCGTTGTAGAGCCTGAAAAATAGATATCCGAACGGATCGTTATCGGTGCGCCATAGCCGCTCTTCAAGCACGACCTTGCGCTCGGGCTGAAATTCTTTGTCTTTGAGGCTTAAGTTTTGCATTATGTCGGCGTAAAGATCCAAGCAGACCTCTAAATTTGAGCTCGCGCACTTGATGAAGTAGTGCGTGTAATCAAAGCCCGTACTTGCGTTATTCACGCCGCCAAATCCCTTTACGATCGCGTCGAACTCGCCCGCCTTGCGATTTTTCGTGGATTTAAAATTTAGATGCTCCAGCATGTGCGCGATGCCGCTTTTGCCCATCACCTCGTCGCGCGAGCCGACGTTGTAAAAGACATCCACGCTGATGACGCCGCTGCCTTTATTCATCGGGATGTGATAAATTTGAAGCCCGTTTTGCAGCGTGATTTTCTTAAATTTCGGAAACATTAATCTTTTTTCGCCTTTCGTTTTTTGCTTGAGTTTTGCTCCGCGTCTTGGGCGCCGCTCGCTTTTTTGGCCTCTTTAAGCTCTTTGGTCTCTTTGGCCTCGGCATTTTTAGTTTTGGCGCTGCCTTGCTTTGCATTTTTGACCTTGGAGCTTTTGCTTTCTGCGCTATTTTTCGGCGTGGCTTTAGTTTTAGAATTTTTACTTTCTATGTCGTTTTTTGATGCGGCTTTAGTTGCGGTTTTATTTTTAGATGCGGTTTTTGTTTTGGCGGTTTTGCTTGCCGCGACACTTTGTTTTATGTCTTTAGTCTCTAATTTCTCGCTCTTTGCGCCGCTTTGCGAGAGATTTTTAGCCGCGGCATCCTTTTGCTGCGCAGTATTCTGGACGGTATCCTTCTGAGAAGCGTCATTATCCTTCGCAGTATCCTTCTGCGCGGCGTCTTTTTGCGTAGCGTCCTTTGAAATTTTACCGCGCTTGGAACCTGCGCCGCTTTTTGAAATTTGACTTTGTTTTTGATTCGCGCCGCTTTTGGAGGTAGTTTTTGAAATTTTATCCTGCTTCTGATCTGCGCTGCCTTGCTTTGTGTTTTTAGCCTCTAAATTTTCGCTTTTTGCGCTGCTTCGTTTTGCGCTTTCAATCTCCGAATTTCCGCTCTCCGCGCGGCTTTGTTCGGCCGAGCTTTGATCCGTCGCAGTATCTGTGTTTATCAAGGCGTTTAAATTTGCCGAAGCGCTAGAATTTTCGTCCGCTTCGGAGTTTGAATTTGTTTGAGTGGTTGGAATTTCATATATTTGAGCGCTTAAAATTTTGCTTTCGCCGTCATTTGAAATTTCGTCCGCATCCTTGCTCTCGGGCGCGTTTGAAATTTCGCTCGTTTTGGTATCCGCTTTTTTGTCTTCACAAGCGCACAAATCCACGCCGTCGCCGCGATTTTCGGTCTGATCGCCTCTCGCGCCGTATCCTTCGCCCGCTCGATCTTTTAAATTCGCCCCGACCGCCTCGCTTATGTTATTGAAACCGTCTGCGCGCAAAAGCCCAGCCAGCCCCTCGTTGATCGATTTTGCGACGAACGGGCCTTTGAAGATAAAGGCGGTAAAAATTTGAACCAGGCTCGCGCCCGATTTGATACGCTCGTAGGCCTCCTGCGCGCTGTCTATGCCGCCGCAGCTGATTAGGATCGTGCGGCCGAAAAGCTCGCGAGCGACCTGCGCGAAAAGCTCGCGCGATTTTTCGGTGATCAGCCTACCGCTCAGGCCGCCAAAGTCCCTAGCGTTGGGACTTAGCGAATAATCGACGCTCGTGTTATTTATGATGATGCCGCTTGCGCCGCTTTGTACTGCGCACTCGCATAGCGCGATCGCCTGATCCGCGCTCATATCGGGCGCCAACTTTAAGACGAGCGGCCTGTTCGTGATCTTTTTCATCGCTCCGATCAGCTCGCTTATGAAGCTGTTTTCTTGCAAAGCGCGCAGATTGGGGGTGTTCGGCGAGCTTACGTTGATGATAAAAAAATCGCACAGCCCGTTAAATTTACGGCCCAAGGCTTCGTAATCGCTTAGCGCGTCCTCGTTCGAGGTGGCTTTGTTTTTGCCGATATTTGCGGCGATCGGGATTTTAAAAGGATAAATTTTTCGCACGCGATGCTCGATAATATCGGCGCCTTCGTTGTTAAAGCCCATCGCGTTTTGGATACTTTCCTCCGCTACGAGGCGAAAAAGTCGTGGCTTTTCGTTGCCGCTTTG
>NZ_CALHHT010000526.1 GCF_938031315.1 uncultured Campylobacter sp. | reverse complement strand
GCGGCTTAACGAAGTATAGTTGCAAAGGCCCCATCGGCGTCATCCACTCGATACCGGCACCCGTGCTGTAGCGCTCCTCCTCATTCCAGTCATGATCGCCGATCATTCCGTAGTCAAAAAACGTTACAAAGCGCATTTTAAGCCTATCTACCACCGGAAAGCTTAGCTCAAAGGAGTTATTGAAGCTCTGCATACCGCCTGTTTCGATATAGCGGCAATTATTTGCATTTAAGCAAATCTCTTTTTTCGGGATACTGCGACCTTCGTAGCCTCTAATGCTTTTCATTCCGCCTAGGAATAGCTTTTCGTTGATCGGAATCTTTTTATTACCTTCCCACATATAGCCCGTTGCAGCTTTGTATCTAAAGATAATGTCGTGATCGATATAATCTCGCAAGCCAAAATAGTAGTTAAACGATCCTCGCGCCTTGGTGTAGTCCATATCGCCGCCAAGACCCGCGTATTCTAAGCTAGCACTTGCGATCATACCGCTTCTTGGCAAGTAATAATCATCGGTGCTGTTGTATGTAATAGACGGGATAATCGAGCTTTTTAAATTCTTGCCATCTAGATAGCCTGCTTTGGCGTAATATTCGTTTAAGCCCTTAATCTCGCTTTTTTCGAGATAATACGTAAGGCTTACATCGGTATTACGCCCGATCTTGCGACCGCCCGTGATTGAAAATCCGTAAGATTTCTCATCGTAATCGTCCCAGTCATAGTCATTGGCAAAGATCGATCCGCCCAAGCTATACTCAGAATCAAACACTCTAGGATTGGTTAAGCTCAAGCGTCCGCTTAACTGATCGTCGCTCTTTTCAACCGAGAACGCGCCGTGAAGGCCGGTGCCGAATACGTTACGATCGCTGATACCACCGCTAAGTAAAATTCCATCCTCACTGCCATATCCGATACCACCCGTGATAGAGCCTGTAGGAGCTTCTTTGACTGCGACTTCAAGATCGATCTGATCGTTAGAAACGCGGTTTTCTTTAATCTCCACCTCATCGAAATATCCCGTGCGTTTTAAAGAATTTAACGAATCGTTGTAGTCGGTTTTGCTATATAAATTTCCTTCGGTCAAATACATCTCGCGGCGTATGACCTTGTCCTCGGTCTTATCGTTGCCCGAAATCGTTACGTTTCTAATATAGACTTTATCCTCCGGGATGACTTGATACGTGATAGCGACTGTGCGAGCTTCTTTGTCCTGCTTAGTCTTAGGCACGATGCGCACATAGGCGTATCCCTGATCCGCGACTAAAGTCTCTAGCGTATTCATATCGCGGCGCAAACGCTCGGAATTCATTGTATCGCCCTTTTGAAGCTTAAAATCGTCCAAAACCTTTTCTTTATCAAGCTTGATTATATCTGCAGGATACTCGATATCTACGGAGCTTACGGTGTATTGCTCGCCCTCGCTGATATAGTAGGTAAGATCGGCAGTGTAATTATCCATATCGGCATTAAGTAGCGGCGCCGAAACCTGCGCGTCTAAGTAGCCTTTTTTATAATATTCTTCTTGAATTCTATTTGCGTCGTTAGGAAGCTCGGCGGTTTTTACCTTGCCGTCGTTAAAGCCCCACATCCAGCCTAAAATTTCACGCTCTTTATTGGCGACGGATGGCTCTATATCGCCGTAGTCAAGCTTGTCCGCACCCACCAAATTTACCTTATCGATTATGATATTTTCGCCGCGATTTACCTCGATCGTTAGCAAGATGACCGATTTATCGTCGTTTATCGGCTTTGGATAAAATTCCACCACGGTGTCGAAAAAGCCCTTGACTTCGTAGTATTGCTTGATGCGCGTCTCAGCTTTTTTGACCGCCACCTCGTCGTAAACCTGCCCCGGACGCAGACCGATGAGCTCATTGATCTTGTCGCGGTCGTTGGTGACTACGTTTTTGATCTCGACTTTGGCTATGGTCGGCTTCTCGGTTACGTTGATCGTTACGTCTCCGCCCTGCTCGCTGATATAAACGTCGCTAAAATAGCCCTGTGCGAATAAATTTGAAATCGCGGCGTTGGTATTTTCGCCGGTGATTTGATCGCCTACTTTAAGCCCCGAAATTTGCTGTGCGACCTGCGGAGAGAGGTGTCTAAGTCCTTCAAATTTAATGGATTTGATCTGCGTGGCGCATGCTACGGAAAGCCCGCCTACTAAGAGTAAAAAAACGCTTTTTTTCATAAAATTTTACCTAAAAACGAAAATAATTTGCGTATAATACCACATTAAAATTAAAACTTGCATATATCAAAAAGGAATTTTATGAAGATAGGAATCATCGGTCTAGGTCTCATAGGCGGCTCACTCGGGCTATGTCTGAAGAGTACCAAAATCATCAGCGCCGTCTACGGCTGCGACATCAGCCGCGAAAATGAAAAAGAAGCTCTGCGGCTCGGGCTCGTACATGAAATTTTAAGTCTAGAGCAGATGAAGCAAAGCTGCGACGCGATATTTGTCGCTTAGCTCTTGCGTACCCTGCAAGAGCTAAGCGACTGCAGAAGCGAGACGACGATCATCGATCTGGGAAGCACTAAATTTAAAATTTTGCAAAACTGCCCTCCACAGATCAGACGAAATTTCATCGCAGCTCACCCGATGGCTGGTACCGAAAACTCCGGCCCGCAAGCGGCGTTTAAAGAGCTTTTAAACGGCGCAGTAGTCGTTATCTGCGACGATCACGGCGCGGACGAAGTGCATATCAAACGAGCGGTCGAAATTTTTTCATTCGCGGGGATGAAGATCGTATTTATGGACGCAAAAAGCCACGATCACCACGTGGCGCTCATCTCGCACCTGCCGCATGCGATCAGCTACTCGCTCGTAAATAGCGTGCTAAAAGAGGAAAATCGCCGCAATATTATAAATTTAGCCGGCGGTAGCTTTTCGGGCATGAGCCGTATCGCCAAAAGCTCGCCGCAGATGTGGGTCGATATTTTTAAGCAAAACCGCACGAACCTGCTAAGCGCGATTGATGCTTTTAAAAACGAACTGGATCTTTGCGTGGGGATGATTCGTGACGAGCGCTGGGATGAGCTTGAGGCGTGGATGTATGAAGCGCGTAAGCTAAGGGATATTATTTGAAATTTCACGCGATCTGGCTACGCGACGGACGCTGCAAGAGCACGCCTTTAAATTCTAAAATTTCGCTTTCAAACAGCCCGCACAAATTTAAATTTTAATACGTGCGAGCATGGATGCAAACTCAAAAATCTATGCATTCTTGCGTGAAAATTCTCTTTGAGGGAAATTCCAGCGCGCAAAGCCTCGCCTTCTCGCCCCAGTGCTTTTTATAAACACAGCCCAGATCGATATTTGCGCTAAATTCCGTAATGACGGGCTTTTTTACCGGCGTGTGCCCGTAGACATTAAAAATTCCATCATTCGCGCTATCATCTCCGCGCCCGCTTAGCACGTGAGCGGCGAAGCTCTCCGCACGCGCGGCGTCGTGTCTGAGCCGCCACATACGCCCTACCGCAGAGTGCGATACGACGAGCGCGCGACCACTTTCATCGCGTAAATCATACTCGAGGTAAATCGGCAGCCGCGAGACGAACCGCAGATGCTCCTTGCATTGCTCTACGCCTCCGCGGCGATAATACGATGCCAGCGTCGTCTTGCCGCCATTATTAAACAGCCAGCTTTCGTCCAAGCTAAAAAATGCGTAAAGGTCGTTTGAACTCGTAAATTTGCCCGTCTTTGCGCATCTCAGAGCGGTTTTTGCGTTGCTTACAAAGCGCTTTTCGTGATTGCCCATCACCGCGTCGTATCCTCTTGCTCGCACAAACTCAACCACATCTGCGCTCGCAGGACCTCGGTCGATCAGATCGCCCACGAAGCAAATTTTGCTATCAAATTTATGCGGCAACTGCTCTATCAGAGCCAAAAGTGACCTGTAGCAGCCATGCACATCGCCTATGATGTAGATATTTTGCATAATTTCTCCTTAAATTTTAACGCCCTCGCCTTTTAATGCGCGAGCTGTGATATAAGCGGTAGATAAAAGCTCTGCGCTAAATTTTAAAATTCCGCGCGCTAGGACTTAGGCGGATAAATCTGCTTTAAGACCTCGGCTACGACGATCATAAAAAGAACGATAGATATTAATGCGCTAAGCAATGCGGAATAGAAGTCAACAAGGTGTGTATCCGAAATGCAAACGGCCGCAATTATTATCCCTAAATATGGCGATAGTATCCAAATCGCCACTGTAGGCAAAAATAGATTGACGAAAAAATCAGTGAGCTTACCAAAATCCTTTAACTTTGCGGCAAGCACCGCACAAACCCCGCAGAAAAATATCCACAAAAATAGGAAATATACGCACTTCTGCTGTAGCCATTCTAAGGGATCGTCAAACCGGACGCTAGATGTGTCAAAAATCTGCCCTATAAAAAAGCCCATTAAACTTAAAATGCACATCAAGCAAAAACCCATCGAAAACGCACAGGCTATAATTTTTAAAATAATCATCAGAGTTCCTAAAATTCTAAATTTAGGCGAAAAATTCCTCGATTAGCCGAGTCATTTCGCTCTCAGCGGCGACGTGGTTGATCTGCTCGCGAAAGCTTGCGGCGTTTTCGCGCCCCTTGGAGTATTCGTGCAGATGCTTGCGAAATATCGCTACGCCGTGGCTACCGTAATGGCTTAGCATTTGGGAGAAATGATAAAGCACGACCTCCCTTTTTAGCGCGTCGCTTGCCTGCTTGCCCGTTTTGATCTCGCGAAAGATCCACGGCCTGCCGATTACCGCGCGACCGATCATCAGCGCGTCTGCGCCGCTAAGGTCTCGCACTGCGAGCGCATTGGCGGAGTTTATGTCGCCGTTTGCGATCACTGGGATTTGCAGCGCGCGTTTGGCTCTTGCGATCGCGCCGTAATCCACCGCCGCGCTGTATCCGCCCGCTCTGGTGCGCCCGTGGATGGCGATAAAATCGGCTCCGGCGCTCTGTACGGCACGCGCGATATTTTCGATATCCACGGCGCCAAAGCCCAGCCGCACCTTCGCACTCGTAAATTTTTTGTTCGAATATTTTTTGATCGTCTCGACTAGGCGCGATAGGCGCGGCAGATCAAGCAGCAGCGCCGAGCCGGCACCCTGCTTCACGACTTTAGGAACCGGACAGCCGCAGTTTAGATCGATGCCGTCGATACCGTCAAATTTATTGATGAGCAGAACCGCCTTTTTTATGATTTCCGCATCGCTGCCTGCGATCTGCACGAAAAATGGGGTTTCGGCGGCGTTTTTTTCGAGCATCTTTAGCGTCTTTTCGCCCTCGAAAACAAGGGCGTTTGCGCTTATCATCTCGCTTACGGTCGCGTCGCAGCCGAATTTTTTCACTACGCCCCGCAGCGGCGGATCCGAAAAGCCCGCCAAAGGCGCCAAAAATAGAGGGTCCCTTTTAAAAAAATCTTCCGTCATTTTAAATTCTTATTTCAAATTTGATTTTAGGCTTAGAACTCTCTGCGCTGCGTTTAAATTTTAAAATTTTGCGGTCCTTCTTCAGAAAATTTGAACGCCGAAGCTCGCGTCTTTAAATTTAAAGACCGGAAGGCGAAACGAGCACGCTTTTTCTAAATTTAGGAAATTTAAGCTGAATGAAATTTTGAAATTTTAAAAAGCGTTGTTTCTTTTACGACCGTCGTTTTCATAAAATTTCAAAATTTTAAAATTTCGAC
>NZ_CALHHT010000525.1 GCF_938031315.1 uncultured Campylobacter sp. | reverse complement strand
TCCGTTTTAAATTTCAAAGCGCAATTTCGCCGTGAAATTTTAATAGAAAATCTATACTTTTGCCGCTAAATTCCAGGCTGAAATTTTACCTTTTGAGTTTATGCCGCCTCGTCGCTATAAAATTCCATGTCTTAAATTTAAAGCAAAATTCTGCGGTGCGGTGAAATTTCAAAATTTCGTTGCGGTAAATTTTGTGCTCTAAAATTTTATCCATGAATGTAGAATTTTAAGTTGGCAAATATAAAATTTAGAAGGCAAAGTTTGTCGCCGCATCGCGTACTGCGCCGCGAAATACTACTCTACAAAACCTGCGCCTAACCTCATAAATTTCGTCGCGCAAAATTTATGCAGAATTTACGCGGAGTTCTTGCTACCGTGCGCCGCTTCGCTTCGTTACTTCGAGCGCGGTTTATTGAGTTTTAGTGCGATTACCGCGATTGCGACGTTTGCGTCGTGCGTGATGCTAAGGCTTGCGGATTTGATATGAAATTTTTTACGGATTTTTTTGCGTATTTTTAGATGCGGCGCGCCCAGAGCGTCTTTGTAAATTTTAGCGTCTTTAAAGCCGAATTCTGCGCCGATGCCGGTACCTAGCGCCTTGCTAAGCGCCTCTTTGGCAGCGTAGACGCCCGCGATACTTTCGTCGCGCAGTGCCGAGGAGCGCTCGGATTTTTTCAAAATACGCTTTAGAAATTTCGCGCCGTATTTTGCGCGCAGCGCCGCGATCCTGCGTACCGCGGTTATGTCCGTGCCGATCTTTATCACGGTCTGGCGCCCCGCGGTTTAAATTTAATCACGGCTATAAGCTCTCTTTGATCTCGATGTCAATGATCTTATCGCCCTGCCTGATCGCGTCCAGAACCGCCAGGCTAGGCTGATCCACGATACGACCGAACACCGTGTGCACGCCGTCTAGGTGCGGCTGCGCGCTGTGGCAGACGAAAAACTGGCTGCCGCCCGTATCGCGCCCCGCGTGCGCCATCGATAGCGCACCGCGCACGTGCTTGTGCTTTTGGCGGTCGCATTCGCACTTTATGCGCCAGCCCGGACCTCCCGTGCCGGTGCCGCGCGGGCAGCCTCCTTGGATTACGAAATTTGGAATTACGCGGTGAAAATTTAGACCCTTGTAAAACCCGCTGCGCGCAAGGCTAGCGAAATTCGTAACCGCCTGCGGAGCTTCGCCACCGAAAAGCTCCAGCTTCATATCGCCCTTTTCGGTTTTTATCACGGCGTATTTATCGCGCGCCAAAGCCGCTGCGTCGATGTCGTAAATTTTTAAGCTTTCCATTTTTTCTCCTATGCGATATTGGTGTAAACTGCCTGCACGTCGTCATCATCCTCTAGCCGCTCGAGCAGCGCGTCTATGTCGCTCAGCTGATCCTCGCTAAATTCGTGCTTTTCGTTGGCGACAAATTTTAAGCTTGCGCTGATGATCTCAAGCCCTATCTTTTCGATCCCTTCGTTTAAAGTGCCGAAGCTTTCGTATTCGCCGTAGATTAGAAGCGTCTTTTCGAGCTCGCCTTTGTCGTTTTCAAACTCGTTGATCTCAAGCTCGCTAAGACCGAAGTCGATGAGCTCAAGCTCCAGCTCCTCGATGTCGCGGCTCGGCAGCTTGGTCTCAAAAACAGCCTTGTGCGAAAACATAAATTTCAAACTGCCGCTCGGCAAAAACTCGCCCTTGGCTTTGTTTAAAATCGACTTTACGTTCGCGACGGTGCGGGTCGGGTTATCGGTGGCGCATTCGATTATGAGAAGTGCGCCGTGGGGCGCCTTGCCGTCGTAAAAGATCGTTTTGATATCGGCGCTATCCTTGCCGCTTGCGCGCTTGATAGCCGCGTCGATGTTGTCTTTGGGCATATTTTGCGCCTTTGCCGTGGCGATCGCGGCGCGCAGCTTGGAGTTCATCAGCGGATCTTCGCCGCCCTCTTTCGCAGCCATCGTTATGGCCTTGCCCAGTTTTGGGAAAAGTTTGCTCATCTTCCCCCATCTAGCTTCTTTTGAAGCGCGTCTGTATTCAAAAGCTCGTCCCATAAAATTCCTTAAAGCTTAAATTTAAAACGGGTGATTATAACGAAAAACCCTTAAATTTCAGGAGCGGGCGTTGAAATAAAATTTATTAAAAAGTAGTATAAGTTTTGAAATTTTAATCCAAAGGAGAGGCTCATGGCTTTGAAACAAAACGTAAAATTTAAGGCGCAAAATATCCACTGCGAAAACTGCGCGAGGACGATCAAAAACGCGCTCAAGGATGATTTCGGCGAGATCGAGGTGGACGTAGCAAGCGGAGTG
Organism: uncultured Campylobacter sp.; assembly: GCF_938031315.1. Classification (GTDB taxonomy): domain Bacteria; phylum Campylobacterota; class Campylobacteria; order Campylobacterales; family Campylobacteraceae; genus Campylobacter_B. The sequence goes on along the minus strand of NZ_CALHHT010000525.1, from coordinate 4,490 downwards.
GTGAGTTTGAGCTTAGATCCGAGCGACGAGGCTAAATTTAAAGAGGAGATGGACGATTTGGGCTTTAGCATCGCAGAAAAGCTAGCCTAAAAACTAACGCAATGTCAAGCAAAATCACTCTAAATATCGTCGGGATGAGCTGCGTAAACTGCTCCAATGCGATCGAGCGGGTAAGTCGCAAGATCGAGGGGGTGCAGGAGGCGCACGTAAATTTCGCAAACGGCAGCGGCGAGTTCGTACTTGCTGATCCGGCGCTTGAGGAGACGCTAAAAGCCAAGATCAAAAAGCTGGGCTATGACATCGCCGTGGATTACGAGGATTTGGAGCGCAAAAAGCGGCGCAACCTCAAAGCGGCGCTATTTAGGCTTATTCTCGCTCTCATTTTAGCCGCGGCGGTAATGGCTGTGGAGATGAGCGGGTTTTTGAGCTTCGTTCCAAAGGCACTACTTTGCGCGGCGATGGCGTGCGTGAGCCTATTTTACTGCGGCAAAAACTTCTTTTATCACGCTTACGGCTCGCTGAAAAACAAGAGCTTTGATATGAACGTGCTCGTGGCGATGGGAAGCTTTTTTGCGTTTGCCTATTCTCTAACGGCCGCGGCGTGGGTCTATACGCACGGCGCGCAGAACGAATTTACAAATCTTTATTTCTCGTCCGCATCGATGATAATCGCCTTTATTTCGCTCGGCAAATACCTAGAAGAGCGCAGCAAGATGAAGGCGAACGACTACATCAAGGGGCTAATCGATCTAAGCCCTAAAACCGCGCTTTTGATCAAGGACGACGGCACGATAGCCGAAGTGCGCGCAGAAGCGCTAAAGCCGGGCGATAAAGTGCTCGTAAAAAACGGCTCGCGCATCCCCTGCGACGGGCTTATCGTCGAGGGCGGCGCGCAGATCGACGCTTCGCTCATCAGCGGCGAGAGCTTGGCGGTTTATAAAGGCGTGGGCGATGAGGTAAATGCGGGCTGCGTCAGCACGGACGGCGTCATCTACGTGAAAGTGACGAAATTCCCGCATCAGACGCTGCTTGCCGAGATTAAAAATCTGCTAAACGAGGCGGGCAACAAAAAGATGCCGATCGCGCGCTTTGCCGATAAAATTTCAAATATTTTCGTGCCCGCGGTGATTTTGATCGCGCTTGTTAGCTTTATAGCGTGGACGGCGCTTGACGGGCGGCTTTCATACGCCGCATCCGCCGCTATTTGCGTGCTTATCATCTCCTGCCCGTGCGCGCTAGGTCTTGCGACGCCGATTGCGATCGTTTGCGCGATCTCAAACGCCGCAAAGGCTGGAATTTTAATCAAAAATCCCGAAATTTTAGAAATTTTAAAAGGCGCCGACGTCGCGGTTTTCGATAAAACCGGCACGCTTAGCAAGGGCGAAATTTCGGTAAGCTTCAGCGATCTGAGCGCCCAGGATCTCTACGCTCTGGCAAGCGCGCAAAAACTTAGCGAGCATCCGATCTCAAAGGCGATCGTAAAATTTGCCGAGCTGAAATTCGGCGAAATTTCTAAATTTAACGGCGAGTTCGAAAGCATCGCGGGAAAAGGTATCGTCGCTAAAAATCCCACCGGCGAAATTCTTTGCGGCAGCGCGGGCTTTCTGCGCGAGCGCGGCGTGGACGTGGGCGTCGAAGTAGAAGCGGAGGAGCTTTTAGACAAGGGCTTCGGCGTCGTTTACTGCGCGATAGGCGGCTCGTACGCGGGCTTTATCGCATTTAGCGACGAGATCAGAGCCGAAGCGCGCGGCGTCGTGCAGACGCTGCAAAAAAGCGGCGTAAAAACCGTCATGCTAACGGGCGATAACGCCAAAACGGCAAATTTCGTCGCTCGCAACCTCGGCATCGACGAGGTAAGAAGCGGAGTGCTTCCAAGCGGCAAATATGAGTTCATCAAATCCCTGACGGACGAGGGCAGGCGGGTGCTTTTCGTGGGCGACGGCGTCAATGACGCGCCGAGCTTAAAAGCCGCCAGTATCGGCATCGCGATGAACGGCGGCAGCGACGTAGCCAAGGGCGCGGGCGACGTAATCTTTATAAAAAACGACCTTGAAAGCGTGCTATATCTATTCCGCCTATCGGAAGCTGCCATGCGGACGATCAAGCAAAACCTCTTCTGGGCGCTGTTTTACAACGCCGTGTGTATCCCGATCGCGGCAGGTGCGTTATATCCAGCGCTCGGCGTGCTTTTAAAGCCGATGTACGGCGCCGCGGCGATGTGCTTTAGCTCCGTAACGGTCGTGCTAAATTCCATCAGATTGAAATTCGCTAAATTTTAACGCGGCGGATTTTGCGCTAGGCGCGGAATTTTGCGCGGCGAAATTTTAATTTACTCGGCGCAAAACGCGCAAAATTCTTTCATTCTGCAAGAAATTTTACCTTGCAAATTCTATCTGGCTACTAATGCACGTAGAATTCCACGGAACGGGCTCCACTTGAAAAAATTTTATTTCACGATAAGCCTAGCACGGAATTCCGCTAGATTTGTACAGCTTGCAAAATTTTATTTTACCGCTAGCTCGCGCGTAAATTTTAAAATTTTAGCCTGCCGATCGCTGTGCTGTTATATAGCGCCGCCAGTCGCTACGCCTCTGCCTAGCCGTCGTTTAACGCCGTCACGCCGCCGCGCCGTAAAATTTTAAAAATTCCGCAAAATTTTATAAGGCTGAAAGGAATTCCATAAAATTCCACCGCCCGCACTAAGTTTTAATAAATAAATTTAAAGGTAAAATAACGCTTCAAATGCAATTCGAGGTAGCGATGCGAAAAATTCTAATGGGTTCGTTTGTTTTTTGCGGCACGCTTTTTGGCGCTTCTTGCGAGCAGATACTAAGCGATCCGCGCGGCTTTTTTAGCAAAGAGCCTGCGGACGAAGAGCTGCTGCAAAGCGATTTTGGCTGTAAAGGCTCGCTAGCTGGCGCAGAATTTTTACAAAATTTAAAAAGCGCGGCTTCTGAGATCAGGGACGAAAATATCGATTGTGTCGGTAACGAAGCCTTGCTGAACGAAAAAAGGCTTGAGCGAACCTTGGCATTTGCGGGGATGGATGGCGAGGGCTTTTTGAGCTATGCTAAAGAGAAAAATTACGCGCAAATCAGTGAAAAATCGCTTGAAGCCTTAGAATTTTACTCCGAGCGCAAGATTGGAAATTTCATCGCTTATGGCAATTTTATGGGCGAGATCTCAGCAGCCAGGGAGGCGCTAAAAGATTATTTCGCCGCTAAATTCAACAAAAACGACGCCGATGAGCTGGCAAGCGCTGTTATAGCGGAATTTATCGCATACGCCGCAAAGGATCGCAAGGCGGGAGATTACGGTGAGCTTGAGCTGGCGCTAAAAGGCGGAGTAGGTGCAGATGAGTTTCGTACGCTACTTTTTAGCAAGGATTTTGCAATTTACGAGCTTGATAATGCCCTGGATCTGGCACTTTTGCTAGGATATGACGAGCGCTTTAGCGGCGCTTTGATCGAGCGAGGCGCGCAGGTGAATGCTGGCGAGGAAAACTCGCTATTTTACGCGATGAATAACGTTCAAAGCGCTAAATTTATGATCTCTAAAGGCGCCTTGGTTGGCTATAAAAACTCGCTTGGGCAAACTCCGATATTTTTCGCCGCCGCGGCAAAAAATTATGAGCTCGTAAAGTTGCTAATCTACTCGCACGCTAGCGTAAATGTCCGCCAGATCGGCAGCGCCGAGGCCCAGGCTCTAGCGTCGCTAGGCGAGCGTAGCGACGGCTGTGAGCGTTCGGGCGCGGGCAAGACACTGCTGATGTTTGCGGCGCAAAAAAGTACCAAGCAGATCGTTGAATTGCTCGTAAAATCGGGCGCAAACGAAAAGGCGGCCGACGAGGCGGGGCTAAATGCGCTAGACTACGCGCTTGCGGGTGGTGAAGCGGCTACGCAGAGCTATTTGCGCTCGCTTGGATTAAGTCCTACGCAAGTAAGCGATGATTTTACGAGCGATCCGCAAGATGCACCTGAGCGTGAGAATTAGCAGGCTTGATTTAAAGGGCCGCTTACCGCTTCATCGTCGTTTTAGGCTTGCAGCGTTTTGGGTTTGCAAAAGCCTTATGAGCTTTAAATTTAATGTTTTGCTGCTTTGTAAATTCTATAAATTTAGCGGATTTTTCGAGTGCGAGTTGGTAGAATTTAACGCTTTAAAATTTTATCACTTTGCTTGCGCAGGTTGCATGCACTGAAATTTTATAAACGCTCAGACGAGCTTTAAAAATGACGATTTGTGCGTTTATGCGCGATAAAATTTTTGCTGATGGATTTTGGTTTGCGATCAAGAGCGGGATTTCGTCAAATTTTGTGCGATAAATTTATCGCTTTTGCGACAAAGTAAGCATCGCAGTATTGCGGAATTTTACCTTAATTTGGGGCTTTTGCTATGTTAAGTAAAATTTTAAATGCGTTTATAAAACGCTTTTGATTACGCCGCGCGCGGTATTTTGCACCGGAGAGATTTTTCTGCGCGACAAGTTACTT
>NZ_CALHHT010000524.1 GCF_938031315.1 uncultured Campylobacter sp. | reverse complement strand
TTTTCGTCCGCCGCGCGGCGCCAGCGTCTCGTACGCGCTCGGTAGATCCCGCCCGCTTAGCCTGCCTAGCGCCATCTCGGCTAGGAATATGCTAAAGCCCACGCCCAGTGTGAGCGCGAGGTACAAAAGCACGAAGGCGCTGCCGCCGTTTTGACCCACGAGAGTGGGGAATTTCCATGCGTTGCCAAGCCCCACCGCGCCGCCTGCGACGGCAAGTATGAAGCCGATTTTGCTAAATTTATCGTTCATTTTCTCTCCGATGATTTTTAAATTTTAAAGCCGCGGAATTTTAAAATTCCACAGCGCAATCAGATGCGGCTACGCTACGACGCCTTTGCCGCGGTCTTGCGCAGGTTGCCGCGCGGGTTAGCGCGATCGCGCCGAAAGCTGATTACGGTCGCCGCACGCTTCTATCCGGACATAAAATTCCAAGCGCGATTTTTGTGAGCCGCCATAGCCGCTCACGGATCGCCGTGAGGCTAGCTATGGAATTTTGCCTATCGCCCCGAGCCGTCAGAGCGTAAAATTTTAAAATTTCAGGCCGCAATGTGCTATCCCTGCGCTGTTCCGACGGATCGGCCGTCTATTAGACGGATCGCGGGCTCGCGCGCCGCTTTGGACTGCTTCGGTGCTAAATTTTAAAATTCCGCAGCGTGATCAGATACGGCTGGCTACGGCGTCTTTGCCGTGGTCTTGCGCGGCTTATCATGAAATTTTGCGTACCGCTCTACGTAGAATTTTAAATTTAAAACCGCGACGCTTCGTTTATTTGCGCAGATAGATGCGATCGCAACCGCGCCCTTTTGCGTGAAATTTTAAAATTTCAAACTCTCGCGTCGCAGTAAAATTTTAAATTTAACTCGCGCCTAATTCGCAAAATTTCAACCCGCGCTTAGATGCGTAAAATTCCAAGCTCTCTTAGCGCGATCAAAATTATGGCTACGGGCGAGACGCAGCGCAGCAGCACGAAGTACCAAATTTTAAACCCGAGCTCGCCCATATATGGCGCCAGTAGTGCGTGGATGGCTTCTTTTCGCATCACAAATCCCACGAAAACCACGATCACGAGCCCGCCTATCGGCATTAAAATTTTCGAGGTCGCGTAGTCTAGCACGTCAAAAAACGGCGTGCCGAGAATGCTAAAGCTATCCGCCGTAGCGCCGTAGTAGCCCAAAATGCACGCGATGCCAAGGACGTAGGTAAACGCAAAAACGATCGCGCAGGCGCGTAGACGGCTTATTTTGTGCGATTTTACGAGATAATACACCGAAGGCTCGATCATTGAGATCGCCGAAGTGATCGCCGCAAAAATCAATGTAAGAAAAAACGCGAACGCCAGCACGTGCCCGATCGCGCCCAGCTTGCTAAACAGCATCGCAAGCGAGACGAAAATAAGCCCCGGGCCCGATTGCGCCGGGTCTGCGTTAAATTCAAAAATAAAGGTAAAAACTACGAGTCCCATCATTATGCCGATCATGACGTTGATAAATACGATGTTTAGGCTCGAAGTTAGGATATTGGTACGCTCCGGCAGGCTCGCGGCGTAAGTCATAATCGTCGTAACGCCCAGCGATAGCGTAAAAAACGCAAGTCCGAGCGCTTCGAGCACGCTTTTGGAATTTAGCGCGCTAAAATCGGGCACTAGCAGGAATTTCGCGCTTTTGCTAAAGCCGTCAAAGCTCATCGAATACACCACCATCAGCACCAAAAGGATGAAAAGCGCGGGCATCATCCAGACGTTTAGCCGCTCGATGCCGCTTTTGATGCCGCGCGAGACGATGTAAAAGCATGTCAGCGACATCACGCTAAAGCAGGCTATCGCGATGATCGGGCTATCTTTTAGCAGAGCGGAAAATATCTCGCCGCTTTGCGCCATATCGTTTGGTAGCGAAAACGCCGACGTGATCGTGTATTTTAAGATCCAGCCCATCACGACGCTGTAAAACGAGTAGATGAGAAGCCCCGAGATCATAAAAAATCCCATCTTGCTCCAAGCCTCTTTATGCGTAGGCGCCAGGCGTCTGAAGGAGTCCACGGGATCGCTCTCGCCGATCCTTCCGATACAAATTTCGCCGATAAAAAGGACGAAACTTACTAAAAACGTCAGCAAAAGATAGAGCAGGATGAAGGCGCTGCCGCCGTTTTGACCCACGAGAGTGGGGAATTTCCACGCGTTGCCGAGCCCCACGGCGCTGCCTGCGACGGCCAAGATAAAGCCGATGCGCGTAAATTTATCGTTCATTTTGCACCTTTTTTAAAATTTAGCCGCAATATTAGCAAATTCCAGCTTAAAGGCGGTATCTAAATTTTACCCAAGTCGCTTGAGAGAGCAAACGGAGCGAGATTTGGATATGAATATCCGAGTCCTGCTAAATTTTAAGTCCCGAAACGCTAAAATCATCCAAAAATTTCAAAACCAAAGGCAAAACATGCAAGTCAAACTTCTAAATTTCACTCCGCTTTGGGTCTGCTCAAATGCGATCCGCACCTGCTGGCAGAGCTTTGAGCGCGGCGATTGCGGCGGCGCCAAAGACCTAGCGCTAATAGATCGCGTCGGCAACCAGCTCAAGCACTCAAGCACTCTCGAGCATCTCTACTACAACTTCTATATCAGCGGTATTTCGCGCGCGCTGCTTCAGGAGCTGGCGCGCCACCGCCTAGCAAGCCTTAGCGTAAAATCCACTCGCTACACTCTCAAAGAATTGCGCGGCGAGGGTAGCTTCGCGCAAGGAGATTTCGAAAACGCCGCGCGATACATAGTGCTTACCGGCAACGAAGCGGTTGATAACGCAAGTATCGCGGCGCTTGAAAATCTGCGCGTAATCTTACAAACCCCTATTAGCCTTGATATCGCCAAATACTGCCTGCCAGAGTGCTACAAGAGCGAGCTTAGCTGGAGCATAAACGCGCGCAGCTTGCAAAACTTCCTCGCTCTGCGCTCTAGCAAGGCGGCGCTTTGGGAGATCCGCGAGCTTGCCGGTAAAATTTATCATGCGCTGCCGCAGGAGCATAAATTTATATTCCAAAGCTGCATGGCAGGCGAGAAGATGCAAGGCGAAGAGTAGCGCGCGGGATAAATTTAGATACAAAAAGGGCTGCGATGATAAAACTTACGCAGATGAGAGCGGCTTTTGAAAAGGAGGAGCCGGACGCGCTTTATCTAAGCTACTTGGGATGGGTAAAAACCCTGATTCCGTTTTGGAGGCAGGCTGCTGCGAGGATCGCGGAGCTAAGCGGCACGGCGGATGAAAAAAGAGACAAACATCTGCGCTCAATCGACAGCTCTTTGCAGCTGATGCAAGCTTGGCGATTTAAAAAGATAAAATACGTGCAAGCAAGAAGAAAAGAGATCGATAGCGCCATAAGTTTTATTCGAAACGGCGCCTTAACGCAGCAAGTATCGAGATACGCCTTTGCGCCCGTTTGCAGAAATTTAGCGAGCATTTTACGCAGCTTTTTATACGTTTCAACTTTCGGCTATTCGGACGAGCAGCTTCCGACCGTATTCGCTCAAAAAATTTACGGCATTGCGCTATGCCATACCCTCTTTCCTTTCGATACTGGCGATTTTGTGTATTATCTTCCGCGAGAAAAATCCATTCACACCGACGACCCCGCCGATTTGGACAACTGGCATTTGATGATGGAGATAGCGGGCGGCGATTTAGGGATTTCTGCGTTGATTGAGCGACTAAACGAACGCGCGTATGAAATTTGGACGAATTACAAAACGCCGTTTGAATGGAAATACGACGAGGGGATTTGGAATTTAGAATTTGAGAATGTTTCAAAAAGGCTGCATTATGCAGGCTTGCGGGCTTTTTCTAATTTGAATAAAGCGGAATAAAAGGCGCGCAAAATTTTAAATTTGCTTTTAAAATTTCATTCGCGGGCGGTAAAAATTCTGCGAGTTCTAATGCGGGTAAAATTTAAAATTCGTTTGAGCGGGTTTTTTAGCGGCCTGCGGTATAAAATTTAGCTGCCGCGCATTTTTACGACTTGCGGCGGCGAGAATTGCAGCGGCGGCAAACCGAAAGCTTGGGCGAGCGATAAATTTAAAGGACGGATCATGAAAAATCTAGCGCTTGTGATGTTTAGCGGACAGACGCATCTCGATTTTGTGGGATTTTACGATTGTATGTTAAGGCTCAAAGCCGTCCGCCCGCAGTTTGAGATGAGATTTTGCTCGCGCGAACGGCAGGTTTCGGATAGCGGTGGCCTTGCGATCGATACGGGTGAGATCACGACGGATCTAGGCGGCTTTGATGCGGTTTTTGTGCCCGGCGGTATGGCGACGCGCTGTCTTAAAGACGATACGAGCTTCATCTCGTGGCTCGCAACCGCGCGCGATGCGAAGTATAAGTTTAGCGTTTGCACCGGTTCGCTGCTTCTGGGCGCGGCGGGGTTTTTGCGAGGTAGGCGCGCGACCACGCATCCGTTTTGCTACGATCTGCTGGCGCCTTACTGCGCGGACGTGGTGCATGAGCGGCTCGTGCGCGAAAGCCTGCCCGCAGGAGGCGAGATCATCACCGCTGGCGGCGTAAGCAGCTCCATCGAGCTTGGTCTTTGCGTGATCGAAAAATTTGCAGGCGTCCAGGCGCGAGAGGCTGCCGCTGCGGCGATGGATTATCCGTATTACGACCTTAGAAGCAAGTTTGCGCGATGAAATTTTAAAGACCCGCTAAGATCGGCGGCGCGGTTTATAAATACCTCAGCAAATTTATAAAATAGAGGGGAAGTTAAATTGTAATGCAAACAATAAAGATATTAAAAACATTGTGGAAAGTCATCAAGATCGCCATACTCGCATCATTGATATTATCGTTTGCGGCATTGATATTGTTTGTTTTATTTATAGCCTTTCTATTTTCACCCCTTAATACGGATTTTTCATATATAGAAAATAAAAATTTGGCTAAATTTGAAGCCTTAACAAATACGAAGGGAGAAACTTTGCTCATTTATCGCAAAAAAAGTCCTCCTTTATCGTGTAGTGAAAAAATACAGACTTGTATCTGTTACGCGCATTTTATAAAGGCGGATAAGCCCTTTACTTTGACGCAACAAAAAATGTTGCAAGAGGGCTACGAGTTTGTTTCCGAGTCTGACTGTATAGCTGAAACTACAAATTTGCATGAATTTAAACTATCGTGGGCGATGCCGTCTTATTATTATGCCGGCAGTCGGGAGTATTTGATATATGGTTCAATCAAAAATTTAAATATAACGGCAATAGTGAACGATAAAAGGCGAATATGGCACAAAAAAGAGCACGAATCGGGACAACCGAGCGATTATGATCACGAGGTTATTTTTTATCCGGAACTTAATATAATTCAAATAAATAAAATGGGGTATTAATGGACGCATCTGTAATTGGTCGCGATACTATTTTTAAAATTTATTGTAAAATTAGAGCGTTAATTTATTAAAATTTAAAGGGTCGGTATGCAGATAAATTTAGACGACGTGAGGATTGAGAGCGGTTGGAAAGAGGCGCTTAGGGAGGAATTTTTAAGCGAGTATTTTGCGAAGATCAAAGAAAATCTGCTCGCCGCAAAGGCGCGCGAGATCGTCTATCCGCCGGGAAATTTGATCTTTAATGCCTTCAATCTAACTCCGTTTGAGCGGGTGCGCGCGGTGATTTTGGGGCAGGATCCCTACCACGGCGCGCATCAGGCGATGGGGCTTAGCTTTTCGGTGCCGCGCGGCGTGCGAATTCCGCCCAGCCTCGTAAATATCTACAAAGAGATTAAGAGCGATCTGGGTATCAGCGAGCCTGCTAGCGGCGATCTGAGCTACTGGGCGAAGCAGGGCGTGCTGCTGCTTAATGCGAGCCTTAGCGTGGGCGCGAACCGCGCGAACTCGCACAGCGGCTTCGGCTGGCAAATTTTCACCGACGCCGTGATTAAAATTTTAAGCGCGAGGCGGCAAAGCTTGGTCTTTATGCTGTGGGGAAATTTCGCCAAAGCAAAATCTACGCTGATCGATGCGCAGAGGCATCTCATTTTAACCGCCGCGCATCCTAGCCCGCTTGTGGGGGGAGCGTTTTTTGGCTGCAGGCATTTTAGCAGATGCAACGAATATCTGCGCGCACACGGTCTAGGAGAGATCGATTGGGATCTAAATCACGGCGCAGATTAAATGTATTTTAAATGAAATTTTCGTAAAATGCGCCGCAAAATTTCAAAGGTAAAGAAATTTTAAAAAATGTCGAAAGGAGAAGTGAGCGAATAATATACGACCGGCTTAAGAGAGCTTGCCGAAGCGACGCAGATGCGTGGCTAGGCTAATCATTGTAATTAAAGGAACGATATGAAAAAGATAATTTTGGGAATTTTATTGCTATTTACAAGTAGTGTAGTGGCAAATACCCTATCTGAGATTAGGCAATCGGGCAGTGTGCGCGTAGGCGTATTTGAGGCGCAACCCCCTTTTAGTAAATTTGAAGACGGCAAATTTCAAGGATTTGAGGTGACTTTAGCCGAGGCGCTATCAAAAGATATATTTGGTGGCAAGGCGGGCAAGGTGGAATTCGTGCCCGTAAAGGCTAGTGAGCGTTTAAAAGTGTTGGAAGAAAATAAAGTAGATATGGTGCTTGCGACCTTTACGATCACAAATGAGCGTAAGCAGGTGGTCGATTTTACGACGCCGTATTTCGCAGTAAATATCGGCGTGCTAACCCGCGCCGGCGATAGGATCAAGACCGTATCGGATCTGCACGGCAAGCCGATCATCGCAGAAACCGGAACTACGGGCGAAGCGTATTTTAGAAAAGAGGGCTTTG
>NZ_CALHHT010000523.1 GCF_938031315.1 uncultured Campylobacter sp. | reverse complement strand
TGATCCAAGTAACGATAGCTACGGCTCTTTAAATATAGAGGATGGTAAGGAGTATTATCTAATTAAAAACGGAGGCGATTACTCGAATTTCAAAGAGAAAGCCAAGCAGCAGACAAACGTATTTAATATTACCGATGCTTCTACCTATGAGATCTCTTTAAAGGGTATGTTAAAGAGCACGGATAACCACTCCATATTTATCCAAGGGGTAAAGGATACCAAACGCAATATCTCATCCGATAAAAACTTCGATAGCGAAGAGGTTTTAAAATATGATCCAGACCTTAGCGCAGGTACTATAATCAACGTAGGTAAAGCGGGCGAAAACAAGAACTTTAACGGACTTAAAATAAATACGGTAAATACCGATCCTGCTAAACCTATAAAAGCAACCGTTACTCTAGTAGAGGGTAATAATATAGGAACCATTACCGGCGATGATGATGATACTTTAAAGATAGGTAAAGATGACGGCTCTATGACTCCTGGAAGTATAGAAGCAGAAAACATCGCAGGCTTTAAGAAGATCGACTTTAACCTCCCTAACAACTACAATGGAAACGATCCCGCACTTAAGCTTACAGGAAGTACTATTACCGATCTTAGCCAGACAGACGTTAACGTAAATACCAATAACCTTGATGATAACAAAGACTATAAGTTAATCAGCAAGGATAACGGTACTATAAATTTTACCGATAGAAGCACCCAAAAAGATCAGGTCTATACCATTACCGATAAAGACCACTACCAATATGACGGCGAAACCTTCCGTAAACAAAACGCAGGCAAAGAGCTTGTATATAGAAAGGGCACCATCACCGATGCTTGGATAGATAACGGTTTCGATAGCGGTGAGCTAACCAAGAACCAAGCTAACAATGCAGCCCAAGCAGGTGCTCATAAGCTATTCGGCAATAAAAATAACACCGTAAACGTATCTCAAAGCGCAGGAGATCTAAACGGTAAGAATATAAGCTCCGGTAGAGCCGATGTCAAAGATAGCGTAACTCCAAATACCGTCTATAACAATAAAACCATAGTTAAGGGCGGAACAAATTTCGGTAACGTAAATGCAGGCTATGGTGATAGCGGAACCCAAGAGGTTCACCACAACGAGTTAAGCTTTGAAGATAGCTCAAAAGGTGCGGTAGTAAACGGAAACATAAGCGCAGGCTACTCCCTAAACGGAAACGTTCATGATAATACCGTAAGCACAAACGATACCACCATTAACGGAAACGCTTACGGCGGCGAAGCAGCAAATGGTAATGCAGATAGTAACACCATAACTCTAAATGACGGTAAGGTTACCCACGACGTAAAAGGTGCAAAAGCTAGCGGTAATGCAACCAATAACAGCGTAAATTTAAAAGGTACCGCTAGGGTTGACGGTAACGTCTACGCAGCAGATGCAAGCAGCGGTAGTGGTAACAGCGTAAATTTCCATAGCGGAAGCGTAGGAGGAACAATATATGGTCTATCTAATACAGGCGGCACGGGCAATAGCCTAAACGTATATAACGCCTCTACTCAAAAAACCGCAGGCGATATAGCAAATCTAAACGTATTAAACTTCGATGGAATTTCAAACGCTAACGGTAGCGCCGCAACTGCAGCTTTAAATTTAACCACTGCCGGCAACACCGATATCAATAATGCTAAATTCCAACTAAATGGAATAGATTATGATCCAAGTAACGATAGCTACGGCTCTTTAAATATAGAGGATGGTAAGGAGTATCACCTTATCCGCAATACTGGTAATACCTTTACGAATTTTACCGAGAAGGCTAAGCAAACAACCCATGAGTTTACGCTTAAAAACTCTACCACCTACGACATAATGTTAAAGGGTTTAATTAAGAGCAGCGACGATCAATCTATCTTGATTCAAGGAAGCAAACTTACCTCTAGAAATATCACAGGCGGCGAGTTTGGAAACGATGAGATCAATAGATATAATCCTATCCCAAATCCTGTAATAAACGTAGTTAATGAAGATCCAAATAATCCTACGAATTTCAACGGATTAAATATCAACGGAGGCAATGGCTCTACCGTAAATTTAACCGGCGGCAATAATATCGGAGATATCACCGGCGGAGCGGGAAGCACTCTAAACGTAGGTAAAAACCCTACCAATCCGGCTGCTCCTAATTCAATCACCGCTAGAAATATCGGAGGGTTTGATGATATCAATATCTTTATGCCTCCTACTATTAAAGACGGCGATTCTATGATTACGCTAACCGATCCTACGGCCAATACCGATCTAAGCAATATGCGCGGTAAGATCACCGCTTACATTAGTGGCAATACAGACGTAGGAGATACCAGCACGATCCATCTGATAGATAAGCAAGGAAGCGGACGATTACTACTTCCTGATCCTTCGCATCTACAAACCAGAGTCCAACAAGGAGCTACCATAGAGTATGAGACCTACGGTATGGTAGATGCAAACGGAAGAGCGTTAGATCTTAGATTTAGCGGTAAAAGAAGAGTAAAAGAGGATACCAAATCCTTTGCAGAAACTCGTGCTGCAAGCTTAGCCAGCCTAAAGAGCGGAAGCGAGTTAATCACCAACTACCTAGATAAGCTAATACCTGACGGTCATTTAGAGCTATTTCCTTTTGCTATAAGCGAAGCTTATGATCTAAGGTATGAGACGGGCTCGCACGTAAATTCCAAAGGCTATGGAGTAGCGGCAGGACTTGCTAGCTTAACTCCGAATTCCGCAGGAGAGATACTAAGCGGAGTATTCGTAGAATATGGAAGAGCAAACTACGATAGCTACTTAGATAGCGGTCTACATGCAGACGGTATAAGCGAATATATAGGCGGAGGCTTGATGCTAAAGCAGGTATTTAGCAGCGACGCCTATATAGATGCAAGCTTTCACGTAGGTAAGATAAGCAGCGACTACAATAGTAATGATTGGACCTATGCTATAGCCCCTGGAGTATTAGCTCATAATGAGAAGTTTGATATCAGCTCAACCTATATGGCTACTCATATAGGAATAGGTCAGATCTTTGATCTAAGCGAAAGTAATAAACTAGACGTTTATACTAAATGGCTATATGCTTACACGGATGATGCAGATGCCTCTATAAGCTCGGGAGAGAGATATCACTTTGATAGCGTTACATCTAATAGGCTAAGGGCAGGTCTTAGAGATACTATAAATTTAAAAGACGAGCATAACCTATATGTAGGAGGCGCATATGAGTATGAGTTTAGCGGAGATGCTAAAGCATCTACTATGGGACTTGACGCTCCTAAGCCTAGCCTAAAAGGTTCAACCGGAGTATTTGAAGCGGGCTATAAATACGATAGCAAAAACCTTATCCTTAGCCTAGGAGGCAAGGGCTACATAGGCAAAACAAGAGGTGGTGCTATCAATGCAGGGTTTGAGATTATGTTTTAAATAAGAGATGTGTAAGTCCTAGCTTGCACATCTATAAAATCAAATCCTATACTTAAAATTTCAGGGGCGGGAGATTTCTCGCCCCTTTTTAAATTTAGATGCTACGCAGATGATCCCGTTTGCGGCGCATGAAGAGACCATCGATCTTGCAATGCAAAACGGGATAAATTTAGTAGATTCGCTCTTATGCGATAATAATCTTATTAAACGCGCCGTATCCGCCCGCGTGAAATTTACCGTAAGCGGCTAGCTGCGCTTATTTCTCTTCGTACTCGCTTGCTTGGGGTATATAGACGCAGTTTGGATCAGGCTTTGAAGAGGCTACGTTAAATTTAAACCTAGCCGCCAGGCATAAAATGCACGCCGCAACGATACCCGCTACCGCAAAAGCATTTATGCCGCTAATAGCCGCGGCTAGCCCCAAGGCACCGCCTAGATACATGGCGCACAAAACGAGATCCTTGTCGATCTTGCCGCGAAAGATGATGGCGAAAAATAGCGCCGTCGCCACGCCGCTTACGAAGATGTTGCTCGCCGCGAAGAGATAGTTTAAAATTTCGCTCCCGAAGCTTGCCAAAAGTAGCGCGATCGCGCCGAAACCTAGCGTGGCGATGCGGTAAATTTTTAGATCCTCGCTTCGCAAAATATCGTGCGCGAAGATGCTGGAAGCCGTGATCAAGCAGGTGTCCGCAGAGGATATGATCGCCGCCAATAGCCCCAGCATCAAAACCGCACCCAACGACGCGGGCAGCGCGTTAAAAAGGCTTACGTTAAGCAGGTTTTCGCCGCTCGTGCCGTCGGCCGCAAGGCTCATCGCGCCAAAACCTATAAAAGCGATCATTATGCTACTGATTGCGATTCCAAAAGCACCGAAGATAGAGCCTAGTATCGCCGCGCGCTCGTTCTTTGCGCTTAAAATTCTAGAAAACAGCATCGGATCAATCACGTAGCTAGTACCGATAACCAGCAGATAATATCCGATCTTGTCGTATCCGAAGGCGTCATTTTTGAGCGTAAAATTTACATTTTCAAATACTTGCGACGAATTAAAATTTAGCCAGAGCAAAACCGCCAAAAACGCCGCGATTACGATAGCGTATTGATATACATCGCTTCTAATGACCGCTCTTTGTCCGCCCAAAATCGTATAAACGATGATGACCGCGCCTCCGATGAGCAGCGAGGAGTTGAAATTTAGATCAAACGTCGAGAGTATGCGCGCGCTGGCGCTAAACTGCGCCGCCAAAATGGCGCACCACGCCACGCAAATGATGACTGCGCTAACGAGCCTGGCTCTTTTGTCGATAAAAATTTCCGCAATCTGCGCGAATGTCAGCGCCTTGCTCGCGCGTAGAATTTTTGCAATAAAAATCGCTAAAATCATCAGTCCGATCGCGCCGCTTAAAAGCCACCAAACCGCGGCAAACCCGTACTTTTGCATATTCGATACCACGCCGATCGTAGCTGCGCCGCCCACACAGGTAGCTACTATCGAAAATGCAATCTCAAAAGCGCTCGCCTTTCTATCTGCAACTAAAAAGCCCTCAAGGGCGGTCTTTTTGCGAAATTCCAAGAAGCCTAGCAAAAGTAGAAATATGATAAATACGATTAAAATTTGCACATTTATCCTTTATAAATTTTTAATTTTACCGCATCGCGGATCGCTTCGCAAAGCGCTTGCGTATCGCTTCTTGGTGTGATGAATGGCGGCATGAGATAGATGTTTTTGCCAAAGGGTCTGATCCAGACGCCCCTTTTTACGAAAAATTCCTGTAGCGCCTCCACATCCACCGCCTCCTTCATCTCTACGACGCCGATAGCGCCCAAGGTGCGAACGTCCGCTACGCCGTCTAAGCTTCTGCACCCCCTCAGGCCCTCTTGCAGGTCGGAGTGGATTTGCGCGACTTTTTGCGCTGTGTCCTGCGCGCATAAAATTTCTAAATTTTTAAGCGAAACGGCGCAAGCTAGAGGGTTTGCCATGAAGGTCGGTCCGTGCATCAAAACGCCGCCGTTTTTGCTCACGCCGTGCGCGATTTTTTCGTTCGTCAAAACAGCCGCAAAGCTCATAAACCCGCCGCTTAGCGCCTTGCCTATGCAGATTATGTCGGGCGCCGCGCCGCAGTATTCGTATGCAAATACCCTGCCCGTACGCCAAAAGCCGGTGGCGATCTCGTCAAAGATGAGCATCGAGTCCGCTTCGTTGCACAGCTCGCGGAGATGGTCCAAAAATTTCGGATGGTAAAACCACATCCCGCCGGCTCCCTGGACGACGGGCTCGATGATGATGGCCGCGATCTCATCTTTGTTTTCTTTAAAAATTTTAGAAATTTCATCCGTGCTAGATGGGTCAAACGGCGCGTCGAAGCGGCAGCTCGGGCGCGGCGCAAAAATTTGACGCGCCAAGATACCGCTAAATAGCGAATGCATGCCGGTGAGTGGATCGCAAACGCTCATCGCGCCGAACGTATCGCCGTGATACCCGCCTCTGACGGTTAAAATTTTATTCTTTTTAGGCGATACGTTTTGCTGATAGCAGATCGCCGCTTTCAACGCCACCTCGACCGCTACTGAGCCGCTGTCCGCGTAAAAGATACGATCAAATTGCGGCAACATCGAGAGTAGCTTTTTGCCTAAATTTATCGCGGGCGCGTGAGTAAGCCCGCCGAACATCACATGAGAAAATTCCTTCATCTGCGCGGTCGCCGCGGCATTTAACACCTCGCTGCCGTATCCTTGAACGGCGCACCACCAAGAGCTCATCCCGTCGATCAGCGCGCCCTGCGTCGTGTAAATTTTATTGCCTTCGGCGCGTAGCACGCCGTGCGCCTTAAGCGGATGCGTCGCGGAAGTGTAGGGGTGCCAAAGATGCTTCGCATCGAAGTTTAGATCAATGGGGCCCGTGTTTGAAGCACTCATGGGCGGCGGCGCGGCGCGGCTGCTTTTGTTTTTGCTGTCTTGTTCGCAGACCTGCGCTGTGTCCAAAGCGCAGCGAGCCTCGCGATCTTTGGAATTTTCATCTAAATTTGCACCCTTCTGACCGCTTTGCGCCGCATCCAAGGCTACCGCAGCGGTTTCGTTTAAATTTGCCGCGCTCGCGTCCATCTGCGACGGATCGTTAAAATTTAGCGAGGCGATAAAATTTTCAAAAGAGCGCGCGGCAGCGGCAAAGTCGTCTTTTTGAAATTTGCGTAGCGATATGACGGATATGCCTTTGAGTTTGCTTTTCAGATACGCTGCGTTTGATACGCAAATTTCGTCCTTTTCGTCGGTAAAATTTAGAACCAGTGCCGCGATTTTAAGTCCGTGCGAGCGTAGGACATAGACGCTGCAAAGCGCGCTGTTTATCGCGCCCAGC
>NZ_CALHHT010000522.1 GCF_938031315.1 uncultured Campylobacter sp. | reverse complement strand
TAATCCCCGCGCCGCAGATTTTGGGCGTGCGCACTCCCGCACTGCGTGCGCTTGCCAAAAGCTTCGCCGCTTTGGGAGAGGCGGATGAGGCGCGGTGCGAGCTGCAAAAATATAAGCCCGTTTTTCACGAGGAGTTCGTGCTAAAGGGCTTTTTTATAATGCTTTTTAAGCAAGATGAGACGAAATTCGCGCTTGCGAGCGATTTTATCAAAACGATGCCAAATTGGGCGGCTTGCGATATGTTCGCTCCGAAATTCAGGGACGCCGCTTTTGCAGATGCGCTGCTAAAACAGGCCAAAAGCGGCGTGAGCGAGTTTGAGCGGCGATTTTTCTACGTTTATTTTATGCGAAATATGAGCGCGCTCACGCCCGAGGAGTTTTTTGAAATTTGCGCCGCCGAAAGCGACGAGCGGTACTACGTGCAGATGGGTGTGGCGTGGGCGATAGCTGAGATGTTTATCAAGCAGCGCGAGATCACGCTTGCGTTTTTGGCGAGCAAGCGGGCGGTTAAATTTATCCAAAACAAGGCGATATCGAAGATCCGCGATAGCTTTCGCGTAAGCAAAGCCGAAAAAGATGCGCTTTTGAAGTATAAAATTTAACCGAGACGGAAAGTGGCAGAGGTAGTTAAAATTTCAGTTGCGCGCGGGGCTTGTCAGCCAAAATCGCGAGCTTTAAAATGTAAATTTAAGGAGAGAAAATGTTTAGCAAGGAATTTTTGGAGATTTTGAATTATGAATGCGCCGTAGGTATCGCTACCTGCGCGCAGGGCGAGGCTCACATCAGCAATACGTGGAACAGATATCTCGTCATTAAGGGTGATCGCATCCTCATCCCCGCTGCGGGTATGAAAAAGACGCAAAGCAACGTGGAGGCAAATCCAAACGTTGAGCTTAGCGTCGCAACGAAGGAGCTAGCAGGCAGGTTTGGCGCAGGGCGCGGCTTTGTGGTGAAGGGCACGGCGCGCTTTATAGATAGCGGCGCGGAGTTTGAGGAAACGAAGGCGAAATTTCCGTTTGCTACGAGGCTACTTGAAATCACGGCTAGTAGCGTAAAACAGGTGCTGTAAGCCAAGCGGCGCGATTTGAGCGGAATTTCACGGATGAAATTTTACCGCGAGCTTTACGATGGAATTTTGCCGTGAAATTTTATCGGTAGAATTTCAAAGTTAGTAAAATTTTATCGATGAAATTTCGCTTCGCCGCGAAATTTTAAAGCGGGCGAAATTTTAAAGTTAATAAAATTTCAAAGCCTGCAAAATTTCAAAGCCTGCGAGATCCATAAATCTCGCTCAAATTTTTAGAGCATAAATTTACGCATTGAAAGGAAAAGTATGAAACGATTAGAGGGTAAAACCGCCGTAATTACGGGCGGAAGCGACGGTATAGGGCTTGGCATCGCAAAGTGTTTCGCCGAAGAGGGCGCAAATTTGATCCTGCTCGGCAGAAGCGAGGAGAAATTAAAAATCGCACAGGAGGCCTTGGGGGGTTATGGCGTAAAAATTTACGCGGTAGAGGCGGATTTGGCGCAAAGCAAAACGATAAAAGGCCTTTGCGAGCGCATTTTAGCGCTACCCCTTAAGATAGATATTCTCGTAAATAACGCCGGACTGGGAAAATTCGTACCGTTTGAGGCGACCGACGAAGCGCTGCTGGACGCTCATCTAAACCTAAACGTCAAAGCGCCATATCTGCTTACTCAGGGGCTTTTGGGCGCGCTTGCGGCTAGCAAAGGCTGCGTGATCAATATCTCGTCGTATTTTGCGAACCGAATGCTCGTAGGACGCACTACGACGGCGTATTCGATCACCAAAGGCGCGCTAAATTCTTTCACTAAATCGCTTGCCTTCGAGGTCGGCAAACTCGGCGTGCGCGTTAATGCCATAGCGCCCGGAAGCGTGCTGACGCCGCAGTTTGAGCGAAATTTAAGCGCGCTTAGCCCGCAGGGGCGCGAGGCGTTCGAGCAGATGGTGCAAAATATCTATCCGCTCGGCAAAATCGGCAGCGCGCAGGACATCGGCGATGCGGCGGTGTTTTTGGCATCAGACGAGGCGAAATGGGTCAGCGGCGCGATATTTGCGATAGACGGCGGGCTTACGACGAATTAGCCGCGACCGGGCGGAATTTTGGGCGCGGGTTTTGAAATATAAAATTTTACAGAGGCGAATTCCGCCGCGAGAAATTTACTCCGTAGAATTCGCAGCGGCAAATTTGCAATGAAAATTTAGCCGTGTAGAATTTTATGGCGACGAATACTGCGCGTGAAATTTCGCAGCGAAGAAAACGCAGAATTCCGCAAGCTGCGCGAATTACAACGCAAATTTTAAAATTTTCATTGTAAAATTTTGCAGCGTGCGGTTTAGGCGGAATTTTACGGAGCAAAATTTCAAGTTGCGGCAAAATGGCGCCTGCGGGGTTAAATTTAAAAAGCGGCGCCGGCAGTCGGTTTGAGATAATTAGAAATTAAACGAGATTGGAGAGGGTTTGAGAGTTTTGTTTCTGGCATTTTTGTCGGTGTTTTTGCTCTCTTGCGCGGCGCTATTTAGCTCGTGCGCGGCTCCGCTGGCGCCCGCTGGCAACGCGCTTAGCGTATATGACATCTACTCCGTAGCGCGCGATCGCCGCAGCGTAAGCGAGGTCGCTAGCGACAAGCTCATCCAGACTAAAATCCAAAGCAAAATTCTATTTACCAAAGGCCTTAGCAGCTGGGATCTGGAGGTCGAGTGCTTCTACGGCGAGGTCTATCTCATCGGGCTGCTCGATAGCGAAGCGATGCGCGAGCCGCTGCTTGCTTTGGCTCGGCAAACCGAAGGCGTGCGGCGCGTGCATACCTATCTGCGCGTCAAAAAGCCCGAATATCCGTGCAATTCGTTTGAAATTTTTACAAATTTAAAGAAAAATCTCTTTTCCGATACCGACGTTTCGGGCACTGCGGTGCGCGTGGCGATCGTGGGCTGCGACGTGGTATTTAGCGGCGTAGTAACGGACATCGAGCACGAAAAACACGCGATCTGGTACGCGACGCACGCGCCGGGAGTCCAGGACGTGTATTCGTTCCTGCGCGTGGTGAAGGAGTAGGGGCTTTGCGGTTAAATTTGATCGCTTCGGTACGGCAAATTTAACCGCTTGCGGCGGGCTAAATTTAAGGATATGCTCGATTTATTTTAGCTCGCTTGCACAGCGCCAGCATACATGAAATTAAAATTTTATCGGCGCGCAAGATAACGTGGAATTTTAAAATTTGGCTCACGAGCGCGAGCATTAAGTAAATTTAAAGCCGCCTCAGACGATAATTTCGCAGATAAAATTTACGCCGTGAGCGCTCGCCGAAAAGTAGCGCTCGGTGCCGATAAAAAGCGCGCCCTGTTTAAATAGCGGCTAAATTAAAAGCGGCTCAAGCGAGCAAAATTTTAAAGCGTCGCGTTTTAAAAGCGCTAAATTTAAAGCGAGCTGCCGAGCTAAATTTAAACGTAACGCGCGCATTGTGAGCTAAAATGAGCTAAATTTAAAATCGCGTTGCCGTTATCGGCAAAATTTCAGCGCCATGGCGCAAAAGTTCGCGCTAAAATATACGATCAAAATGCCCTAAAGGGCGCAAAATTCAGTAAATTTAAGGAGAGAAAATGAGCCAAAGCCAAAAATGTACGTACCAAACCGCGTGCGAGCTGCCTAACGTGAGGCTGATCAAGCACCCGTTGATCGAGCACAAGCTCACGATCCTGCGCGATCGGGGGACCGATCCGTTTCAGTTCCGCATGCTCGTCGACGAGATCAGCTACCTGATGATGTTTGAGGCGACGCGCGATCTGGCGCTGCGCGAGGTGAACGTGCATACGCCCGTGGCGCAAACCAGCGCATATAAGCTCGCCACGAAGATCATGATCTGCCCGATTTTGCGCGCCGCACTGGGGATGCTAGATAGCGTTTTTAAGCTCATACCGGACGCTAGCGTGGGATTTTTGGGCTTTCAGCGCGACGAAAAGACCGCACAGGCTGAGTTTTTTTACGCCAAGCTGCCCGCAGACGCCGCAGAGCGCACCGCAATCATCATCGATCCGATGTTTGCGACCGGCGGCACGGCGATCGATGCGGTGAAATTTCTGCTGAAAAACGGCGTTAAAAAGATCAAATTTATCTCCATCATCGCAGCGCCCGAGGGGCTTCATAGATTTAGCGAGATCTACCCGCAGGTCGAGGTTTTTACCGCGGCGATCGACGAGAGATTAAACGAGCAAAAATATATCGTGCCGGGTCTCGGAGACGCGGGAGATAGGGTGTTTAATACGCTGTGAGTTTAACGCGGCGAAGGGCTTTGTGCTGCGCTAAATTTGCGCGGGGTAGTGTTTTGCGCGACGATAAGTTAAATTTGCCAGCAATGCAATTTGCGCTGCGAAATCTATTTATCAAATATGCGAGTTGCCGCGCCGCGGAATTTCATCGCGGCAAAATTTGGCAGAGCGCGCAATACGTAATGAAATTTTAAATTTCGCAGCGCCGTAAATTTGGTACGTTCGTAAATTTTAATTCGTCGTAGAATTTACGGTATTTTGAAATTTATCAAATAAAATTTGAGCTCTGCGCTGTATAAAACACGGTAGCAGAGCATAATCAAAATTTCAAATTTTAGCCCGCCGCAAAAATTTACAAATCGCAAAATTTACAAATCGTGCGGCCCAATTCTTACCAAGCAACCCGATAAAGAAGCCGGGGCGGCGGCGCGTCAGGCATACGCGAGGAGTAAAATTCTTACCCAAATGATCCGCCCGCGCCAAAATGAAATTTAAAAATTTAGCGAGCAAAATTTCGCTTACTTTACCAGCCCCGCTTCCCTTAAAAAGCAGCTCGGCTCGTAGCTAACTTTTCTGATCTTATCAAATTTCGCGTAGCTTAGCACCAGCTCATCGCGCGCTCTGGTAACCGCCACGTAAAATAGCCGCCGCTCCTCCTCCAGGCTGCCGCCCATCGCCATTAGCTTGAGGTTCGGGAAGCGGTTTTGCGCCAGGTCAATGAGATAGACGCTGCAAAACTCAAGCCCCTTGCTTGCGTGCACGCTGAGCAGATTTACCCCCTCGCCCTCGCTCATCTCCTTTGCGCCCAGGGTTATGAAGTTATAAAAGCTCTGCGGATCCGCGTATTTGCCCGCGATCTGCTCTAAAATGCCGCATTTATCATAGATGCGAGAGGTCTCGTCCTTCTTGCGATCCTCGTCTGTCTTGCCGTTTTTTAGCGTCGCGCGCTTTGTCGCGATGAAATCCGCCACGAGCGCGAAAAGGCGCGAATCCTTGATATGTGAGATCAGCGTAGCGGATCTCACAGCGGAGCCGCTTTTTTTAAAAATTTTATAAATTTCGTGCAAAAATACGGCGCCGCCCTCGGTAATTTTATTGTGTTTTAGAACCGGATGCGAGCGAAAAAACTCGTCAAATTCCAAAGCTTCAAAGCGCGATACCGAGCCGATTATATCTACATCGTCAAAAAGCCCGAGCTGATAGTTTTTCCTCTTTTTTTCAAAAATTTTAACGCTCTCGTCGGGACGCAAAAGCCCTGCATGAATGCTTCCGTGTCCAAGCGCGATTAACGCATCGAAAAGCTCCTTGCTTAGCGCGCTGCCGACGCCTCTTGCGTATTCGCACGTACTCATAAAGGCCATCATATCTTTTGGATTTATTATCATCGCGAAGATGTCCGTAAAGGCCTTGATCTCGCGGCTTTCAAAAAAGCTCACGCCGCCTTTTCGCTTCGCGCCGATACCGAGCTCCTTAAGCGCGACCTCGACGCCGTCGGCGCTGGAATTATTGCGAAAGATGACGGCGATCTTTTCGCGCGGGGTGCCGCTTTGCGCGATCTGTGCGGCTACGTGGGCGTATTGTGCCGCCGTATCGTCGTAAACATGTAGCTTAGGCGCGCTAAATTTACCCTCGCGGCCCACGATCAGTTTCTTTTCGTAAAGGCGCGGATTGTTCGCGATGACGCGGTTTGCAAGCGCCAAAATCGCCGAGCTTGAGCGGTAGTTGATATTCAGCGCGTAAATTTTAGCGTCCGCAAAGCGCTTGCCGAAGCTGCCAATGATGTCGATATTTGCGCCGTTGAAAGCATAGATACTCTGATCGAAATCGCCGACGCAAAAGAGGCTTTTCGTCGCGAAGGCATCGATGAGGCTTCCTTGCAGCGAGTTCGTGTCCTGATACTCGTCCACTAAAATTTCATCAAACCGCAGCGGCGCGCCCTTTCGCAGCTCATGGCGCATTTTTAGCAAAACGTCGTTGAAATCCGCGTAGTTAAATTTCGCCTTTTCCTCCTCAAACTCGCGCAAAATATCTGCGTAAATTTCGGCAAATTCCGCCTGATCCTCGTAGTTCTTGCTAAACCACGTCTCAAAATCCGCGCTCATCTCCTTGTTTTGATACAGCGAGTACACGTCGTACAGATACGCCCCGCCGTAGGGGCGCGCGTCG
>NZ_CALHHT010000521.1 GCF_938031315.1 uncultured Campylobacter sp. | reverse complement strand
AATGGCATCCGCATCGGGTCTGCCTCTCATCGAAAAATCGCGCCGTAACCCGCTAAAAACGAGCACTTATGGCTTTGGCGAGATGATAGCGCATGCGATCGCGCACGGCGCGCGAAAGTTTATCATAGGCATCGGCGGAAGTGCTACGAATGACGCGGGTATGGGTATGCTGCGCGCGCTCGGCTTTAAATTTAAAGATGCAAATGGCGCAGAGCTTGCGGGAGCGGGCGAGGATCTGATTAAACTCGCCACGATAGATTGCACTTCGATGCTGCCGCATCTTAAAGAATGCGAGTTTCTCATCGCCTGCGATGTGGATAACCCGCTCTTCGGTGAAAACGGTGCGGCATATATTTACGCTCCGCAAAAGGGCGCGGATGCGGCAATGGTAAAGCAACTCGATGCAGGGCTTATCAATTTCGCAAGCGTCGTAAGCAAACACCTCGGACGCGAGCTTTGGAATAGCCCCGGAGCAGGAGCTGCCGGCGGGCTAGGCTTTGGCTTCGTGAGCTTTCTAAACGCGACGCTTAAGCCTGGCATCGATATCATCACCGAAGAGATCGGGCTAGATCGCGATATGAAAGGCGTCGAGCTCGTCATCACAGGCGAAGGAAGGCTCGATTTTCAAAGCTCGATGGGCAAAACCCCCTGCGGCGTCGCAAAGATCGTCGCTTCCTACGGTGTGCCCGTAATCGCGCTGGCAGGCGGCATCTCGCCCTGTGCCGGTGGCTGTAATGAGCGAGGCATAGGCGCATTTTTTTGCATCCTAAACGAACCTATGAGCCTTGAGCGCGCGATGGAAAAAGAGACCGCGACACAAAATTTAGCCCGCGTCGCCGAACAAGCGGTGAGATTGTTTCTGCTAGGGCGCAGCGCCAAATAGGGATTTTGGACTGAAATTTCAAAGCGCGTCCGTTAAAACTTGCAACGGGCACAGTGCATATGCGCGACAAATAGAATTACCGCGCAGCGGCGGCTCACGGCAGGCGGATGCTGGTCCATGACGCGTATGCGCGACAAGTAAGTAAAATTTATCGCGTGCGGCTCACAGCAAAATT
>NZ_CALHHT010000520.1 GCF_938031315.1 uncultured Campylobacter sp. | reverse complement strand
TTGACTTTAGATTTTTTGAGTTTAGCATCGGAGCCATTTTGCTATTTTTTACCATTTTGATGGTGCAGTCGAGTCTCTTTGGCGCTAGTGGTGGAGCAGTTGGCAGCTTCGCAGTGGACGGACTTAGGCGCATGATCGGAAGCGTTGGCGTGTGGATTTTTAATATTACGATTTTTGTGCTTTCGCTAGTGCTGATATTTGAAGATCGTTTTACCGACATCATCAAAAACTGCTTTATTGGCTCAAGAGACGAAAGCTCACAGGATGGAATTGGAGATGATTTCGCTAGCGATGCGGATGCGACGCAAAGAGGCGGGCTTGCAAGGCATTCGTCTGCGCAGGGCTTGAGAGGTGCGGAAAATTTTAACGCTTTGAATGACGCTTTGAGCACAGAGGACAATTCGGCAAAACAGGGTAATTTTGTGGAGCAAGGTGCAAGCGGGCGCGGTTTTGAAGGCGGGCAAAATTTTCAAAATTTAAACGATGCTCGCGAGCCCGAGAATGAGCAGAATTTCGGTGACGCGCAGGGTCCGCAGGCTTCCGCTGAACGCGAGCTTAAAATGCCGCAAAAGGGAAAGCCGAGTAGGCTAAAAAGGGTCGAGCGCCTAAGTGAGGTCGCCGAAAATAAAAGGCTTTTGGATCAGCTCGATAAGGGCAGGGTGGCTAAGCCCAAGGATTTTAAGCTGCCGCCGCTTGATTTTTTAAACCCGCCGCCGAAAAAGAAAAGTAACATCGACGAGAGCGAGATCGATCGTAAAATTTACGACCTGCTCGATAAGCTGCGTAAATTTAAGATCGACGGCGATGTGGTGCGGACCTACTCGGGCCCGGTCGTTACGACATTTGAGTTTCGCCCTGCCGCGCATATCAAGGTAAGTAAAATTCTAACGCTGCAAGACGATCTGGCGATGGCTCTTAGGGCGCAGACCATCCGCATCCAAGCGCCGGTTCCGGGCAAAGACGTCGTGGGTATCGAGATCCCGAATCAAAATATCGATACGATCTATCTGCGCGAAATTTTAGAAAGCGACGTGTTTAAAAGCGCCTCCAGCCCGCTTACCATCGTGCTTGGCAAGGACATCGTGGGGCAGCCGTTCGTTACCGATCTTAAGAAGCTGCCGCACCTTCTCATCGCAGGCACCACCGGAAGCGGCAAGAGCGTGGGCATCAACGCCATGCTGCTTAGCCTTTTGTATCGCAACTCGCCCAAGAGCCTGCGCCTTATAATGATCGATCCCAAGATGCTCGAGTTTAGCATCTACAACGACATCCCACACCTGCTAACGCCCGTCATCACGCAGCCTAAGCAGGCGATCATCGCACTAAGTAATCTCGTTGCGGAGATGGAGCAGCGCTACTCGCTCATGGCGCAAAACAGGACGAAAAATATCGATAACTACAACGAAAAGATGCTGCGCGAGGGGGGCGAAATTTTGCCTTACATCGTCGTTATTATCGATGAGCTCGCAGATCTGATGATGACGAGCGGCAAGGACGTGGAACACTACATCGCGCGTCTGGCGCAGATGGCGCGCGCTAGCGGCATCCATCTCATCGTAGCGACGCAGCGCCCTAGCGTGGACGTCGTCACGGGGCTGATAAAGGCGAATCTGCCTAGCCGCATCAGCTTCCGCGTGGGCTCAAAGGTCGATAGCAAGGTGATTTTGGATCAGATGGGCGCGGACAGCCTGCTCGGGCGTGGCGATATGCTGTTTACGCCGCCTACCGCGCCGGGGCTCATCCGCCTGCACGCGCCGTTTACGACCGAGAACGAGATCAACAAGATCGCGGAATTTTTAAAAGCGCAAGAAAGCGTCGTTTATGACGAGCGATTTTTGATCGAAAACGAGGGCGCCAAGCAAGAAGGCGGCATAATCAATCCGCAAAATATTGTGCTTGACGAGCTTTACGATGAGGCGAAAGCGATTGTTTTGGAGGAGGAGAAGACCTCGATCAGCTACCTGCAGCGCCGCTTGCGTATCGGGTACAACCGCGCCGCGACGATCATCGAGCAGCTCGAGCAGATGGGCGTTTTAAGCGAGATCAACGCCAAAGGCCAGCGCGACATAATCAAGTAAGCTTTAAAATTTCGATAAAATTTAAGCGGCTAAATTTTGAAATTTATTGGTTTTGCGGCGTCGGAATTTTTAAAATTTGATGGGTCTATGTCGATAGAATTTTAAATTTTAGAAATTTTAAAATTTATCGGATTTGTCGCAGCGGAATTTTAAAATTTCGGTACCTATTGCGAATTTTAAATTTTAAAATTTGCGTGTTTTACAGCTCGCGCTTGTACCTCTGTGGCTATGGCAAGGCAGACGGTTTATACGGATGCGCTAGGATGCGTCAAAGTTCTTTGCGGTGCGGCGGCGCTTTAAAGGTGGATGTAGCGCGGTACAAACAGCGCGTTTTGCAGCTTGCGTTTACGGCACGCCGTTTTAGGACGCATTGAAATTTAAAGCGCGGTTTAATTGAGCGCTGTGTTCTTGGCGCTAAATTTAAACCGCGGCGCGAAATTTTAAAGCGCAAGCGTTAGTAGAAATAGGATGGTTTTAAAATTTAAAAATTGAGCGCTAAAAATTTTGCGATTTCAAATTTTATAAATTTACAAAGCTCGGTAGAATTTAAATTTTAAAATTTTGCTTCTTTTTGGGCTTTGGAATTTTGAAATTTAAAAATTTGCCGTAGCGGACCTGAATTTTAAATCGCGCCGCGCCGATATTAAGCGTCTTGCGACTGCGCAAGCGGGAGAAACTGTCGGAGTATTGGCTTGTCGTGCGTGGCAGCTGATTTGCAACACGAACGCCCATGTGCAATTTTGCATAGTCTCGGTTTGTGACCATGCTATAGCGTGCCGAAAGCCGCCTTGTGCAAGAAGAATTCGTACTTAAAAGGCGGCGCGGGACGTGCTGTGCTTTTCGGCGCGGTATCTCGCAGCGTGCGCTGCCAAAGTCGCCTATGTGCGAGATAAAATTCGCACTGCGTTCCAAAAGACAATGTGTGATCGTGCCACGCGTCAAAGACGCATGATCGCATTACGTGCCAAAAGAGACAATACGTGGTCGTGCCGTATGCTTTTTAAAAGGCGGTGCCACGATCGGCGCCGTGCGGCACGGGCGCGATGCGAGGTTTCAAAACATCGTGCGGCAGGACAAGCGTGCACGGCGGACGTAGATGCGAATAAATTTAAAACGGAGAGACGATTGAGAACCGATAAATGGCTATACTACTTCACCTGCGCGCTCATTACGATCGGCATGATATTTTCGCTGTCGCTGAGCTCATATACGGTGCTTTTGCTCGGCACTACGCCGCTACATTTTTTTTATCGCCAGTGCGCGGTGGGGATCGCCTGCATCGCGGTGATGTGGATCGTCTCGCGCGCCAACCCCGATAAATGCCTAACGCCGGTGTGCATGTCGCTTTTTGCGATAATGGGGATTTTGATGCTCGCGATGGGCTTTTTACCTAAATCTTTGGTCGCCGACGTAAACGGCGCGGCGCGCTGGATCAGGCTGCCGTTTTTTAACCTCGCGCCGGTGGAATTTTTTAAAGTGGGCTTCATCTACTTTTTGGCGTGGAGCTTTTCGCGCAAGCTCGATCACTCCAAAAAAAGCATCGGGCGCGAGATCGCGACGCTACTTCCTTACGTAGCGCTTTTCGGCTTCGTGGTGATCCTGGTCGCCATCGTGCAAAACGATCTGGGGCAGGTCGCGGTACTGGGGCTTACGATGATTTTTATGTCGCTTTTTGCGGGCACTAGCTTCAAGCTCATCGGCTTTAGCTTTATGGGGATTTTGGGGCTTGCTTACGTTTTTATCGTCACGAGCGCGCACAGGGTCGATCGCGTGCGCTCGTGGTGGGGCGGCGTGCAGGATTTCGTGCTGTCGTTTATGTCGCCCGAGACTGCCGCCGGGCTGCGTATAGAGGATGCTAGCGCGCCGTATCAGGTCGGACACTCGCTAAATGCGATAAACAACGGCGAGTTTTTCGGGCAGGGGCTTGGGCTTGGAAGCTTTAAGCTAGGCTATCTGAGCGAGGTGCATACCGACTTCGTGCTTGCAGGTATCGCCGAGGAGTGGGGATTTGTCGGGATTCTGCTCATCGTGGCGCTATTTTATGCGATGC
Source organism: uncultured Campylobacter sp. (assembly GCF_938031315.1). Taxonomy (GTDB): domain Bacteria; phylum Campylobacterota; class Campylobacteria; order Campylobacterales; family Campylobacteraceae; genus Campylobacter_B. The sequence continues at coordinate 5,959 of NZ_CALHHT010000520.1, read as the reverse complement.
TCTTTCGCATCTTTCAGACCGCGAGTAAGTCGCCGAGTAACGTAAATTTCCTCTTTTGCCTCGGTATCGGCTTTATGTTTTTCTTTTCGTTCATCATCAACTCCTACGGCATCACGTCGATCTCGCCGGTTAAGGGTATCGCCGTGCCGTTTCTAAGCTACGGCGGCAGCCATCTGCTCGCGGCGTCGTTTGCGGTGGGGCTCGTTTTGATGGCGTCGAAAAGGGCGAAATTTTAAGGCTTTTGCGGGCTTTGGAGCGAGTGCGATTTAAATTTAGGCGTAAATTTAGAGCTGAATTTTGCGTTTGAAATTCTATGCCGAAGCGCGCCGAGGCTTAAATTTAGGTGCGAAATTTTATAAATTTAAAGGAAAAGTATGGTCATAGCAATCAGCGGCGGCGGCACCGGCGGGCATCTGATAATCGCTAAAAATTTAGCCGCCCGCCTTGCGAAGCAGGGCACTGAGACGATCTTTATCGGCTCAAACCGTGGGCAGGATCGCGCGTGGTTTGAAAATAGCGAGCTTTTTGCGCGCACCTATTTTTTGCAAAGCTCGGGCGTCGTCGATAAAAAGGGCTTTGCCAAGCTAGCCTCGCTGCTAAATATCCTGTGCCTCTCGCTTGCGGCGCGTAAAATTTTAAAGCAAAACGGCGTCCGCGCGCTCATCAGCGTGGGCGGATACAGCTCGGCGCCCGCATCCATCGCGGCGATCCTTTCTCGCGTGCCGTTTTTTATCCACGAGCAAAACGCCGTTTGCGGGCGGCTCAACCGCCTGCTGAGGCCCTTTGCGCGCGCGTTTTACAGCTCCTATGAAAAGCCCGCGTTTGCTTATCCGATCGCGGATATTTTTTTCGAGACGGCGCGGGCGCGCACGGCGCTTAAAAGGGTCATCTTTTTGGGCGGCTCGCAGGGAGCGAGTTTTATCAACTCGCTTGCCGTGGAGCTTGCGCCCAAGCTTTTGAGTCTCGGCTACGGCGTGATCCATCAGTGCGGCGAGCGAGAGTTTGAGCGCATCTCGCAGATCTACGCGCAGCAGGGCCTGGATGTACAGCTCGTGGGCTTTTGCAAAAATATGCACGAGCTCATCGCAAGCGCCGATCTTTGCGTCGGACGCAGCGGTGCCAGCACGCTGTGGGAGCTCTGCGCAAATGGCCTGCCTGCGATATTTGTGCCGTTTCCGTTCGCAGCGGCGGATCATCAGTTTTATAACGCGAAATTTCTTAAAGAGCGCGGACTTTGCGAAATCGTGCGCCAGCAGGACGCAAGCGGCGAGCGGATCTTGAGCTTGATTGAGAGCTTCGACGTGGCGCGCGCGAGCAAAGGGCTGCTTGAGCTCGCTGATAAAAACGGCGCGCAAGCGATAATCGACGACGTGATGAGTAAAATTTAAAAAGACGTGGACAGTATGAGCTTGCGTAAATTTAAGGCGATCTCTGCGAGAGGCTTTAAATTTATAAACTGATTAAATTTTACTTTTTGCGTTTGTGTAAATTTGACGCGGCGCTTGGGTTTGAATAAAAATTTGAATTTTGCATACTTGCCGAGCAAAAGATGCTTTTTGATTTGCGCAAATTTAAGCTCGCAAACAAAGCGCGCAAAAGTGCATTAAGCCGCAAAATTATCTGCGCCTAAAGCTGATTATCGCATCGTCGTTTTCTTGTTGATATTTCTCAAATAGAGCCTGATATCTTTGCGATTTTGCCGGATCATTTGAATAAATTCCCACTAGAAAATAGCACGTCTCTGCAAATCGCAACTCGCACGATCGCTCAAAGTATTGCGTACCCGCTTCTTTGTCATCGTCGTCAAAATACGCGACGTAACCGAACATAAAGCAGCCTTCGCCATTGCCGAGCTTGCATGCTTTTTTATACAGTTTTCTGCCCTCTTGCGAATCTCTATCCTCGTAGCCTGCGAGTCTCGTGCAGCTTTCGCCGCCGTTAAGCTCGTAGCAGCCTTTTTTAAGCAGATCTTTGGCGCCCTCTTGCGAAATTTCGCCATTTAATAGTAGTAGGCTCGAAAGCACGGCGCAGGCATCGCCGTCTCCGCCGTCGCAATCTTCGCGAAATCTTACGGGATTTTTCATTTTTAAAGTACCGTCTTTGGTACGAATAGAAATTTCTTTAGGATTTTTATTCGCGTCTTCGTTTGCTTGATTGATAGGAATTTGGGTTTCGTTCAAAATTTCTGTGCGGAAAGGTGCCTTTATCGCTATAAAAACCGCGACTATACATACGATGATGAGAGGGAGTATTTTCGGCGTAGATCGATTATTGCGTGGAGTACGGAGGTCTGCGTCTTTGATCGATTGTTCGTTTCTTGCGGTAGCGACGGAGGGCTTAGGGCTCGGTTTTTGGCTTAAATTTGTAGCCGAACCTGCGCCTGATTTTTCAGTCAAATTTACGGCGGCATCCGTATTTAGATCCGCATTAGCATCCGTCTCGCAGACATTTTCATTTGGGCTTTTTAAATTTTTGCCTCGCTTTTCTCTCAGCTCATTTATGCGTTGTATGATTTCTTCGTTATTCAAATGAAATCCTTTTTGCTAGTCGGTTAAACACCGGGCTTTATCATCAAAATCGCATTAATATCGGGGGGATTATATCATCTTGTTTTGAATTTTTCAAAAAAATATGACCAAGAAAAATCCGCAAATTTAGTGTAAATGCACCGTCAAATTCGGATCATTTCTCGTTGTATAATCCGCAGCCGGGTTTAAATTTTACATACTTCGGGTGCGCACGTATAACGCGCATAAATTTCCAAAACTTGATAGTATTCATATCAAGTTTATTTATTCTACTCTTGACAAGATTAGCACTCCATGATATAATCTGCCAAAATTTTCAAAAAGGACCGCATAATGGCAAAGAAAAAATTTAAGACCGAAGTGAATGATCTGCTAAATTTGATGATCCATTCGCTTTATTCAAACAAGGAAATTTTCCTGCGCGAGCTCATCTCAAACGCAAGCGACGCGCTGGATAAGTTAAACTACTTAAGCCTTACGAACGACGATTACAAGGCGCTTTCGTATGTGCCGCGCATCGATATAAAGATCGACAAAGAGGCCAAAACGCTAAGCATCGGCGACAACGGCATCGGTATGGACGAGGCCGAGCTCGAGAGCAATCTCGGCACTATTGCGCGCAGCGGCACGAAGGGCTTTATGGCGAGCCTTAGCGGCGATGCGGCGAAGGACAGCAACCTCATCGGACAGTTCGGCGTCGGGTTTTATTCGGCGTTTATGGTCGCGGACCGCATCGATGTTATCAGCCGCAAGCCGCTCTCGCAAGACGCCTTTAAATGGAGCAGCGACGCGAGCAACTACATGGTCGAAAAGGCGGAGAAAGAGGACTTCGGCACGACGATAATCCTGCACATGAAAGATGAGGAGTTTTTGGACGAATATAGGCTAGAAGGCATCATCAAAAAATACTCCAACCACATCCCCTATCCGATCTTTATGGATAAAGAAGAATACGTGCCTGCGCAAAAAGAGGGCGAGCAGGGACATAGCGAGGTTAAAAACGTCCAGATCAACCGCGCGAGCGCGCTTTGGCAGCTACCAAAAAACAGCCTAAAGCCGAGCGATTACAATGAATTTTACAAGCAGATCAGCCACGACAGCGGCGATCCACTGTTTTATATCCATACCAAGGCCGAGGGCACGCACGAATACACGACGCTTTTTTACGTGCCGAGCAGCGAGCCTTTCGATCTATACCGCGTCGATTATCAAAGCGGCGTGAAGCTCTACGTTAAGCGCGTTTTCATCACCGACGACGCTAAAGAGCTACTGCCTAGCTATCTGCGCTTCGTACGCGGCATAATGGACGTCGAGGATCTGCCGCTAAACGTAAGCCGCGAAATTTTACAAGAAAATCGAATTCTAGCCTATGTCCGCGAACAAAGCGTGAAAAAAATTCTATCCGAGCTGCAGAAGCTTTTGCAAAGCGATCGGGAAAAATACATAAAATTTTACGAATTATTCGGCAAGGTTTTGAAAGAGGGGCTTTACGGCTTCGGCGCAAACAAAGAGGAAATTTTAAAGCTCTGTCTTTTTAAATCAAACCTGCGAGACGGCCTCATCACGCTTAGCGAGTATAAGGAAAAAATGGGCGCGGAGCAAAAAGAGATCTATTATATCGCGGGAAACAGCGCCGCGATGCTTAAAAGCTCGCCTCTGATCGAGAAATTTAACGCCGAGGGCACGGAGGTGCTGCTCTGCGACGATGAGATCGATACGATCGTGATGCCTGGCGTTTTTGAGTTTGATAAGACGCCGGTTAAAAATGCGACTTCGATCAAGCAGGAAGCTGCGAGCGACGACGCCGCGACGCCGCAAGCCAAAGAGATCGCCGCAAAGATCAAAGAAATTTTAGGAGATCGCGTTAAGGACGTTAAAATTTCATCGCGTCTAAGCGGCTCGCTTTCCTGCCTTGTTTTTGACGAGAACGATCCCGATTTTGCGACGCAGCAGCTGCTTAAGCAGATGGGAGGCCGCAATCTGCCGCCCGTAAGGCCGATTTTGGAGATCAACGCGGATCACGAGATCATCAAAAAGCTGCAGGCCGATAAACTGATGCTGCCGCAAGTAGCCGAGATAATCTACGATCTGGCACGTCTTAGCGAGGGGCAGGAGCTTGAAAATCCGAGCGAGTTTATCAAAAACGTAAACGAGCTGATCGCAAAGGCTCTGTAGATTATCTAAATTTAGAGCTTCGATCTGCTAGCAAAATTCCGCGCGGCTGCATATATCTATGTAGCCGCGTTTTAAATTTAAAGAGAAATTTCAGCGGGCAAGCTTCACGAGCTTTTTAAATTTTAAAATTTAAAAGCGGCGGAATTTCACTCTTTTATTTCTGTAAAAATTTCTATCTTGCGGGTCGGTTTGGTATTTTGGAAATTTTGAGGTTTTGATCGCTTTTATCCGCTAGTTGAGGTCGGGACGCAAGCCGAAAATATTCGCCAAATCATAAAATCATAAATCAGGCGATAAATTTCACTATTCATTAATTTAATCTTTACAAAGTTGCGTAATTTTATTTTAAATTCCCCCCCCTTTTTTTTTATCGCAAACAGCGAGATTGTTTGATATAATTCATTTTATAAATATTTGTAAATCTTTATGAAAGGAGATTTCGAATGAAACTCATCAAACTAAGTTTAGCTGCGGCGGTTTGCGCATGTGCGGTATCCTCGTTAAGCGCGGCGGATAGCGTAGCCGAGGCGATCACTAACGGTAAATTCGGCGGAACGGTAAAGACCACTTACGCCAATAAAACGGTAGACAACAGAGGCGAGGCCGCTACGGGCGATAAGGACTACGAGGCATTCGGCGTGGGTCTTGAGCTTGGATATGTTACCGATCCTCTTTACGGCTTTAGAATAGGGCTTACCGGACAGGGCTGGTTGATGCCGTATCACGTAGGCTCAAGCAATAAGACCGCCTACGATAAGGAGTGGTATACTAAAGGTGCGGTATTATCGGAATTATACCTAGGATACGGCATAGGAAATACCGATATAAAGGCGGGTAGACAATATGTCGTTACTCCGCTCGTTGCGGGCAACTATACGAGGGCGTTTAAAGAGGCTTTCGAGGGCGTAGCGATATCCAATAAAGATATCCCCGATACTACATTGTGGGGCGGATGGTTTTATAAATTCCAAGGAAGGAGCAAAACCGCTATGGGCGCTCCGGCAGGCGAAGGAAAGGCTCCTTTGTTTAAAGATAGAGTGATTCTGGGTAATATGACGGGTCCCGTTACCGTAAAATTTGAAAATATTTTCTCCGCATATATTCAAAATAAATCCTTGCCTTATACTACTTTAACCGGCGCTTACGCAGCGGTAACGGACGTTAAACCCGCTAACGCGTTAAAGGACGGCGACGTTAGCTTGTATCTTGCCGAGGCGAATGTAAAAGTGCCGGTAGGCGAGGTTTTGAAGCTGGGA
>NZ_CALHHT010000519.1 GCF_938031315.1 uncultured Campylobacter sp. | reverse complement strand
CTTGCGATAGTGTCGATGCCGCAAGCTTTCGCGATAGAGCGGCTAAATTCTACGTTTACGCCGCTTAGCATCCCGTCACGCGATATGTCGGTGCAGATAATCGCGCAAACGCCTGCGTCCGCGTAGTCTCGCGCCAGATCGGTCGCTTTTACGCAGCTTAGCTCCGCCCAGCCCTCGGTCGCTACTAAACCCTCTTTTGCATCTATGCCCACGACGATGCGGTAAAGCTTCGCCATTCTCCTTACGAAATCTCTATTTTTAAGCGCTGCCGAGCCCAGGATAAATCTATCGACGCCTAAGCTCAAATACTCCTTTATGCGCGCTTCGTCGCGGATGCCGCCGCCCACTTCTACGCGCAGGCGCGTGCTTTTTACGATCCGCTCGATCGCTTTGAAATTTACCGCCTCGCCCGCAAACGCGCCGTCGAGATCAACCAGATGCAGCCACTTAGCGCCGAGATCTTCAAATTTTTTGGCTAGATCACAGGGGTCTTTGGAATAAATTTTTGCGCTTTGCATCTCGCCCTTGCTAAGGCGCACGGCGCATCCTTGTTTTAGATCGATCGCAGGGAAAATCTCCATCACAGCTCCGTAAAATTTTTAATGATTTTTATGCCCGCATCGTGGCTTTTTTCGGGATGCGGCTGAAAGGCAAATACGTTTTCGCGCCAGATCGCGCTTGCAAACTCATAGCCGTAAAACGTGGTCGCAAGCGTGATCTCGCGCGCGCAAAGGACGTGGTAGGAGTGCACGAAATACAGATACTCAAACTCGCCTAGGCCCGCATTTATCGGCGAGCGCTTAATAAAATGCGCGCTGTTCCAGCCGACATGCGGGATCTTTAGGCTTTCGGCGCGGGTAAAATTTTGCCCGCTGCGCTCGCTCAGCTCTGCCCTATCTGAATTAAATTCTGTCTCGCCCGATATAAATTTTGTATTTTCTCTAAATTTCATATTTTCGGACCTGGATTCCGCCCCCCGAATATTAAATTTCGTTTTGTCAAATTTCACGACGCGACCGGGTAGAATTCCAAGCCCGCTACGCGCGCCGAATTCTTCGCTTTGTTCAAACAGAAGCTGCATCCCAAGGCAGATGCCTAAAAAATATCTGCCGCTTGCGACGAACTCTTTAATCGCGGCGTCCATACCGCTTGCGCGAAGCTTATCCATCGCCTCGCCGAATGCGCCCACGCCCGGAAGCAGAGCCTTATCGCAGCTCAAAAGCTCCTCAGGGCTACGCGCGAGGCAAAATTTAGCGCCGCAAAAGCTAAGTGCGTTCATCACGCTTCGGATATTGCCCGCGCCGTAATCCACGATACCGATCAAGCCGTGCCCTTCATATCGTTCAATCGGTGCGAAAACTCGGGCACGATACGCTTTAGCTTATCCGCGACCTGCGCGTCCTCGCACTCCGAAAGCTCCTCGATCTGCGAGCTTAGCTCTTGCAGGTCGTATTTTGCGGAGTGGGTTACGAAGATGGATTGATACTTCGTGCTCTTGTCGTTTTCGTCGATCAGAAGCTCCTCGTAAAGCTTCTCGCCTGGGCGCAGACCTACAAATTTAATACCCAGCTCCTCCTTGCCGGCAAGCTGCAACATTCGCTTGGCAAGATCGGCGATCTTTACGGGCTCGCCCATATCCAGCACGAAAAGCTCGCCGCCCTGCGCGATGGAGGCTGCCTGAAGCACAAGCTGACACGCCTCGCTAACGAGCATAAAATATCTCGTAATCTCGGGGTGCGTAACGGTAAGCGGCTCGTTCGCTTCGATCTGGCGTTTAAATTTAGGGATGACGCTGCCGCTTGAGCCGAGCACGTTTCCGAAGCGGACGGCGACGATCTGCGTATCGCTTGCCGCGTCGTTGGAATTTAGCGCGTAAAGCTCGCAGATACGCTTCGTCGTGCCCATAATGTTCGTCGGTCGCACCGCCTTATCAGTCGAGATCAAAACGACCTTTTTCGCGCCATATTTTTTGGACAGATCAATTACGTTTTTTGTGCCGATGACATTGTTTTTGACCGCTAGATGCGGATTAAACTCACATAACGGCACGTGCTTATACGCCGCTGCGTGCACGACTACCTCGGGACGAAATTCTGCAAAAACCTCCTCCAGCTCATGGCGATAAACGACGTTTATCATCTTTAACTCATTGCGCGCGTCCGCGCCGGTGGCTTCGTTAATCGAGTAGAGGTTAAACTCGCTGTGTTCGACCATGATAAGACGCTTTGCGCCGAATTTCAAGCACTGCTTGCAAATTTCGCTTCCTATCGTGCCGCCCGCACCCGTTACCAGCACGATCTTGTCTTTGATAAAATTTTCGATCGCCTTGGTGTCGAGATCCTTCGGCTTTCGCGCGAGCAGATCCTCGATCGATACGTCGCGGATCTTTTTGCTCTCATCCTCCAAAAGCGAAAAGAGCTTGATATCCTTTAGCCCGTATGCAAAAAGCTCGTCGTAGAGCTCCTTTAGCTCGTCCGGATATAGCGCCAGTGCGATGATCGCGGTTTTGGCGCCGCTATCTTTGATCATCTGCGGAATTTCGCTCTTAGCCCTGACGACGTAGTTTTCGCAATACGTCCCTACTAGCTCTGCTCGCCCGTCCACGACACCCACGGGATAGTAGTTGATATATTTTTGCCGCATCCCTTTTAGGACGTGAAAGGTCTTGCTCGTAGCGCCCACGACGATGCAGGGCTCGTTATTCGTGATGTTTTTCTTCTCGCTTAGAAACATCCGCTTTGAAATTCTAACCCCGCTGATCAGAATAAATGAGATCGCCGCGTCGATGATGATGACCGAGCGCGGGAACGGGTTAAAAACTTTACTCGCTAGAAAAAACAGGATCAAAAAGGTAAGCGCCGCCATCACGTGCGCGTAGAAAAGCTTTCTAGCTTCGTATAGCCCGAAAAATCTCCACGGAACTAAATAGATCCGCAAAAACCAAAAATAGAAAATTTTAATCGCCGTAAGGCTCGAGGCGCTAAGCAGCGCGCCTTTATAAAATTCGTTCGGTATATCTCCGCTAAATCGCAGCAAAAACGCGATGTAAACGGAGAGGATCGAGATAAAAATATCTCCTAGCAAAAAAAACGCGAAGCGGCTAAATTTAGTGGGTTTTAACAGCATTAGATGTTTTCTTTTACGATTTTTACGACGCGCTCGATCGTCTCGTCGCTCATATCGGTGCCACTAGGCAGGCAGATGCCGCGACTGAACATATCCTCGCTCGTGCCGTCAACTACGCTAAGCGCGCCTGCAAAGATGCTTTGCAGATGCATCGGCTTCCAAAGCGGACGAGATTCGATGTCGGCTTTATTTAGCGCATCGATAACCTTTAGATGGGCATCCTTTTTCTTAAATAGAAGCGTCGTAAGCCATCTATTGCCCTTGCCACCTTCTACTTCGGGCATAAACTCCACGTCGGTGCCCCTAAACAGATCCTGGTAAATTTTAAAAATTTCGCGCTTTCTCTTTACACGCTGCGGCAATACCTCCATCTGGCCTACGCCGATAGCGCCTAAGACGTTGCTTAAGCGGTAGTTGTAGCCGTAGTCTTTGTGCTCGTAGTGAAGCAGCGGCTCGCGCGCCTGGGTGCTGTAAAATCTAGCCTTAGCCACTAGCTCCTCATCGTTTGAAATCAACATTCCGCCGCCCGAGGTGGTGATGATTTTATTGCCGTTGAAGCTTAGCGCGCCGCATTTTCCGATACCGCCAAGTGCTTTACCCTTATAAAATCCGCCTAGCGCCTCTGCGGCATCCTCGATAACATCAATGCCTTCGTTCGCGCAAATTTCGCATATCTCATCCATCTTCGCAGCCTGTCCGTAAAGGTGCGTAACGATGAGCGCCTTTGGCTTTTTCGGCGATTTTTTGATCGCTTCTTTAAGCAGCTTCGGGCTTAAATTCCAACTCTCGTCGCTGTCTATCAGCACCGGCACGCAGCGCTCGTAAAATATCGGATTTAGCGACGCCATGAAGGTAAACGTGGACCCTAGCACCACGTCGCCGTCCTTTACGCCGCTGCAGCGAAGCGCCAGATGAAGCGCCGCCGTGCCTGCGTTTAGCGCTAGCGCGCCGCGTGCGTGCGTATATGATTTCACCGCATCCTCAAAGCGATTTACATATTCGCCCAAAGGCGCGATATAGTTGCTTTCAAATACCTTTTTTATATACTCAAGCTCATTGCCGCCCATATTCGGCGGGCTTAAAAATACTCTTGCCATTTTCATCCTTCCTTGATCTTTAAATTTAACCTCGCCTGGCACAAGGCTAAATTTAGCTTTCGGCATTAAATTTAAATGCTCGGATTTTATCACTTTTAATGCTATAAATTTTAAATTTAGCTATTTTTTTTAATCACGCGAGCAGGCACGCCTACGGCTACGCTGTCGCTAGGTATGTCGCGCACGACCGCAGCGCCCGCGCCGATGATGCAGCGCTGCCCGATCTTTAGCCTCTGAATGACGCTAGCGCCGATGCCCACGTGCGAAAACGCCCCCACTTTCACGCCGCCCGCAAGCGCCGCGTTTGGGCTAATGTGCGCGAACTCGCCGATCTCGCACTCATGCTCGATTACGACGCCCGAATTGATTATTGCGCCGCGACCGATTTTAGCTCGCGCGTTTATCACGGCGCCGGGCATTACGACTGCGCCCTCGCCGATAGCGGCGCTTGGGCTAACGATGGCGCTTTGATGAATTAGCGTCGCTATCTCAAAACCCGCGCGTGCTACTTTCTCTTGGATCTTTGCGCGAGTTTTATTATCGCCGATTGCGATTATTACGGGGTGCTTCGGCAGATCCTCGCTAAATTTCAGCCCCGCGGCGTCGTCTAAAAAAACGACCTCGCTAAATTTAGCCCCGCGCGCGGCTAGCGCGACGTCCGCAACCACCAGCCCGTGTCCGCTCGCGCCGTAAACGTAAATTTTAGTTGTGCCCATTAAATTTCTCCGTCGTCGCCATGCCCTCTTTATTCACGCCCTCTTTTGCAAGCACCTTTTTTATCGTTAAAAGTGCGATCTTAAGATCGAGCGCGAAGCTTAAATTCTGCGCGTAATACGTGTCGAACTCAAATTTTTTCTCCCAGCTGATCGCGTTGCGTCCGTTTACCTGCGCAAGCCCCGTGATACCCGGGCGCACGCTGTGTCGCAGACGCTGCTGCGGCGAATAAAGCGGCAGGTACTCGATCAGCAGCGGGCGCGGACCGATGAAGCTCATATCGCCCTTTAACACGTTAAAAAGCTGCGGCAACTCATCCAGGCTTAGCGCGCGGATCTTTTTGCCGTAATCGTTCAGCCGCGCTTCGTCTGGCAGAAGCTCGCCGTCCGCGCCACGCTCGTCGCTCATCGTTTTAAATTTGTAAATTTTAAAAATTTGCTCATCAAGCCCAGGGCGAGATTGCGTAAAAATCGCGCTTTTGCTAATGTGCTTGCGGATCAAGAACCACGTAAGCGCCATCACGGGCGAAACCAAAATGATCAAAACCAAAGCCGCGGTAAAATCGAGCGCGCGCTTTAAAAAACACCTATACATCGATAAATTTCCTATAAACCTCTAAATATTTTTCCGTGACGATCTTTTCGTCGTAATTTGCAAGCACCATCTCGCGCCCATTTCGCCCGAGCCTTTCGCAAAGCGGCTCATCATCTAGCAAAATTTCGATCTTTCGCGCAAGATCCTCTGCGTCGCGAGTGCGGCATATTAGACCGTTTACCCCATCCTGCACGGCTTCTACGCAGCCGCTACAGTCGCTTACCACGCAGGCTCGCGCCATGCTCATCGCCTCTAAAACCGTGCGAGGAAAGCCCTCCTTGTAGCTAGGAAGTGCTAGCAGGTAACTAGCCTTCAAAAGCTCTGGCACATCATTTCTGGCACCCAGATAATGCACCGCACCGCTTCGCAAAAACGCAGGATCAGCGGTGCTTTTATTGCCCGCAAAACCCTCGCCCACAAAGACAAATTTCGCATCCAATCGATCTTTTAAAATTTCTGCTGCTTCGTAGAATTCTCTCACGCCCTTATGCCACATCGCGCGAGCTATCATCAGCACGATCTTTTTGCCGTGCAAATCCTCGCCCAAATCCGCCACACTAACGGTTTTGGGGTTGAACTTTTCAGCATTTACGCCTACACTTTTAATTCTTATAACCTTTTGCTTCGCAATAAGCCCGCGAGATAGCATATAATCGGGATCGGCATCGTTTACAAATACGCAAGCATCCGCCTGCGAAAATGAAAATTTATAAAGCTTCTCCAATACCGCTCGCACGAGCCTTGTTTTAATATCTTCGTCGATATAAAAGCTACCCAGCCCCTCGACTAAGTTTATTACATATTTTATACCCGCCTCGCGAGCCGCCAGTGTACCGAACACGTTTGATTTGTGCGCAGCTGTTTGCAGCAGGTCCAAATCCAGCCTCTTTAACTCGCGCGCAAGGGCTTTGGTGTTGCTAAATATGGTAAGCGGATTCAGGCTCGCTCGATCAAGATCGTAAGTTACGGTATTAAAATCGCGTGCCAAATCCTGCGTATAAGCGCCGCGAGGAGCGATTGCAAAAACCTCGTGCCCGCGCTCTTTTAAAGCCTGCATTATCGGGCGACGAAAGAAATGTAAGCTCATATCGGCATGGCTTAAAAACCCTATGCGAGCCATATGCTGCATTCCTTGCTTGGCGTTGCGAGATTAAATTTCATAAATTTCTCCTTAGATTGCGGCAAAAATTTTATCTAGCGCTTTAATTTATAAACTTTCACAGCAGGGCTTAAGATCACAGGCTCGAATAGCTCGGGTCTATATCTTTCAAATACAAAAAGCTGAATATAGCTTGAGTTTAGCATCGTCTTATCTAGCAGCAAAAATCGCCCGTAATCGCGCATGAAAATCACGTAAAATTGCGCGCTGCTGTCCATGTTAAGCTCCTTGACCGCCAGCTTGCCGCTCGCGTCGTAGCTCGTTTCATAAAAGGTATTGATCGCGAATTTTCTGCCGCTAAATTCTAAACTAAGCAAATTCGGAGAGATCGAAAAGCCGTTGTCCATATGCACGCCGCTTTGATCTTGAACGAACCTATCGCTCGTTATGAAAAACAGCTCACTTAGCTGCTTGCCGTCGGTGATGTCGATATTTGAAAACTGTGTGACGACGGGGAAGATATTCATCATGCGATCGGGCAGGATGTAGTAGATGTCGCGCGTAGGCCTTGGCGGCTTAAAATCGGCCAGTCCCAAGCTTAAGATAAAATCATTTACGTCTGTGGCATTATAATCTTTTAAAATTTGCTTTAGCTTGTTTGGAATTTTTTCGCTATATCCGCGCTCGGTGTATTCGACATCCAGGCGCGCCATATTCGCAGAGCTCATCTGATCTTTAAAAAGCGCGAAGCTAACGGGGAAATTATCGTTGCCGAGGTGTTTGCCGCCGTCGATAAGGGTCTTTACGTCGCTGTAATAGCGTATGCCGTAACCGTAGTCCCACCACGAAAGCGCGTAATCCTCGCGCTGCGCTTTATCTTTGAGCTCATCTAGCACCCGCACCTCGCTTTGATAAAAGACCGTATCGACCTTGTACGAGACGATGTGCTGCCATGCAGGATAGATCGCAAGTGCCGTCAAAATAAGCAGTATCGCGCGCCCTGCGATCTTTGGCAGATCCAAGCGCTTTACGCAAAAATACAAAATATATCCGAAACTTAGCCCCATCACGCCCACGGCGTAGATTGTAAATCTAAGGCCCGCTTTGTTCGCTGCAAAGCCCAAAAGCAGAAGTGGGATCGAGAGCAAAAATTCCTTATGTCTAAAGCAAAGCACTAAATATCCGATCGTCGCGATCACGAAAACCGCGACGTGCGAGCTGATGCGCTCCATAAAGATATTAGTTGGCACGATGCCCGATTCTTGGATCGTTTGATTGACGTTGAAAAAATGAAATGCCGTATCGGCGTTGTCCGAAAAGGAGCGGAAGATATAAAATTTCGCCTGAAAGATGATCGGGCTAAGGCCCCCGTTTGCGACGAAAAAGACTACGGCAAGTGCGCCGATAATCGCTAAAATTTTAAAATTTAATAGCTTTCCTTTAAATGCAAAGAGCCAAAATAGCGTAAGCGAGATTAAAATTTTAGCTACCAAAGGCGTGGAGCAAAGCGCGATCAAAAAGATAATCATCGCTTCGTAATTCACCCTACTTTTTCGCTTAAAAATCAGCGTATAGGCGAAAAACATGGCGAGCATCATGGAATTTAACGAGAAGCTGGACGGATACCACCACATATAAAATATCGCAAATGCACCTAGCCAAAACAGCGTGCTGCGCGAGCCGCGCGTGCAAATGCGGATGAGCGCCCACAAAATACACATCGCAAACACGATATTTAGCATATCGGTATCGTAATACCCCGCCATAGTGCGGTTGTAGTAGCTATTCGCCACGCTCGCGACAAGCGCACCGATGAAGCCCGCGCGCATGCAGCGAAACTCGCTTGAGATCAGCAAGATCGGCACTACGATGAGCGAGCTAAACAAAGCCGGCAGATAAACGAAGATCGTCTCGATTTTAAAGGGCAAAATTTCAGCCAAAAACGCCGTCACGATCGAAAGCGGTGCACTAAAGTAGCTAAGATCGTTGGGCTGATGAAAGCCGGCGAGGCGATCGCGCGCGCCCTCTGCAAAGGCGTAGCCGTCGTTGGTGTTTATCATTAGCTCGCCGTCCCAAAAAAAGTAGTTCGGAAATCCGCTCGCCCAATACACCCACCACATACGAAACGCCACGCTAAAGGCAAATGCAAACACAATCATCAGCAAAATATGCTTTGAAAACTCATAATTTTTTATGAAGCCAAAAATTCTACGCCTGGCAGGAAGCGCGCCAGCTGCCTGATTTTTAGAATTTTGGGAATTTTCCGCTGTGGAGTTTTTAGAATTATCAGAATTTATGCCGTTTGTAGAATTTAAAGCACTTGCAGAATTCGCATTTTTAAATTTAGCCAAATTAGCGGCTTTTGCGGAATTTTTATTTGTAGAGTTCGCAACGCCAGCGGAATTTTTATTTGTAGAATTTTTGCTCGTGGAATTCGCAGTGCCTTTCAAATTTGAGTTTGTAGAATTTGCGCCTGCGGAATTTTCAGAATTTACCGAGGTAGAATTTCGTCCACTTGATTTTTTAGCCTTTTTGGATTTTTTTTGTGCTCGCATTTTTGCAGAAACAGCGCGCGCTTGATCGTCGCTTAAATTTTTAACGCCGGCGTGCGCGGAATTTTTGCTCGCGGAATTTTTTGCATCAAGCGCAGAATTTTTATCGCTCTGAGGCGCGGTATCCTCGCTACCCTTAAGCTCGGCATTTTCGCCGCTAAAATTCTCTCCGCCGCTTGCGGAATACTCTGCGTCAAAATTTCCCTCACTAGCAAAATTTTCGCTTAAGGCAGCTTTGTCGGCACCCATTGATTGCGCGCCTTTTTGATCGTCCGATCCTTCGTCGATCTCTCTGACGCTAAAAGCCTTTTTTTCTTCACCCACGCCTATTTTCCTTCGTCGATTTGTTCTATTTTTGCGATCAGCTCGCTTGCTATCCGTTTTTTATCGAAAAACGAGGCTCTAATTTTAGCCTTTTTCTCATAAAATTTTACATAATTTTCATCATCCAGCGCTTTTTGCATCGCCGCTTGGGTACTTTCTAGATCGTTTACGCCCACCAGCACGCCCCATTCGCTCTGCCCCATAAGCTCGCGCGCGCCGCTTTGATGATCGCTTGAAATCACGAGCTTGCCGCACGCAAGAGCCTCGATGAGCGCGTTTGAAAACCCTTCAAAAAGGCTTACGAAGACGAACGCATAGCATCTAGCCATATATTTATACGGGTTTGCATCAAAGCCCAAAAGCTTCACGCGGCCGCTTAAGCCCAGCTCCTCTATCAGGGCCTCAAGCTCTGCTCGCAGCACGCCGTCGCCTAAGATCAACAGGTCTTTGTCGTTATTTTTTAAATTCGCATACGCACGGATCAAAAGCGCGTGGTTTTTACCCGCATCGAGCCTGCCAACGCTTAGGAAAAACGGCCGCTCCTGCACAACCTGCTCGCTTGCCTTGCGCCCGATCTC
>NZ_CALHHT010000518.1 GCF_938031315.1 uncultured Campylobacter sp. | reverse complement strand
ACTCATACGCAGCTGACCGCCGGACGCCGCGCTCATAGCGATGATATGCTCGCGCCCTTGCATGTAGCCCGGCAAATTCTTACTCGCGCATCCGCTAAAAGCTCCACAGTATAGCGCCAAAAGCGCGCCATAAATCCAAAATTTCATAAACTTCCTTTGTAAAATTTAAAGACGGATTGTATTAAATTTTGCCTTAACGAAAGTGGAATTTTATGACATGGCGAAATGGGATTGTGTGATGGAATTCTATGGCGGCGGCGCGTAGAATTCCGCGCGGACTTCCATAAAATTCCGATGAAATTTCGCAAGAATTGAAGCCGGAATGCACGGAAGAGGCAAAAGAAACATAAGGGCGCTATTGAAATTTAAAATTTTAAAATCTCGAGGAAATTTCGCGAAAGGAAGCGAGCCATTTGTGCGTCAAAAATTTAACCGTCATCGCGAGCTCGCTTTTAAATTTTAAAATTTTACGGCAGGCTTTAGAATTTAAAATTCCAAAGCCATTTTTGATATGTGGCGGGCTATTTTCGATTTGCGTTAGCAAGCATCAGTTTTATGCGGTTTTCTTGATTTACCGCGCTTGCGCCCGGGTCGTAGTCGATAGCGGCGATGTTTGCCTGCGGGTAGTTCTGTTTAATCTTTCGGATCATTCCGCGCGCGATGATGTGGTTTGGCAGGCAGCCGAAGGGCTGCGCGCACACGACGTTTTGTATGCCGTGGCGCATAAACTCGACCATCTCCGCCGTCAGCAGCCAGCCCTCGCCCATCTTCACGCCGTGACCGATGTAGCCGTCAGCGGCGGCACGAACCTCGCTAAATGGGCTCGGCGCGCGAAATCCAAATCGTTTTATCTGCTTAATCATCATGCGCTGGAAAAATTCCACTACTTTAGCGACCGCAAGCGAGCCGTAATACGCCGCGCCGCCCTTGCCGTAGAGCTGTTTGTCGTAAACCGCATCGTAGATGCAGGTAAGCACGAAGTCCATCAGCCCCGTATTTACGGGCTCGGCGTTTTCGCGTATGAGATAGGCGTTTAGGCCGTTATTGCCGATGGGCGAGTATTTGAGATAAATTTCGCCCACGATGCCCACGCGGATCTTTTGCTCGCCGCTGCGCTGCAGAGCGGCAAAGTTTTCCAAAATATAGCGAAAATTCTTTTTTAAGCGGAAAAACGCCCACTCGTTTGTCATCGAAGCGATCTGCGCGGCGACCCGCTCGTAAATTTCATTCGTAGCGCCGGGGGTCATCTCATAGGGTTTGCATTGATTATAAAGACTCATCATCAAATCGCCGTAAAAGATCGCGGCCATAAGCTTGATGAGCGATTTTTTACCGAGCGCGAACTCGTTTTCATCAAGCGAACCGAAATTTAAAGAGATCACCGGAATATAAGAAAAACCGCTATCTTCAAGCGCCTTACGGAGTAAATTTATATAGTTGCTCGCTCTGCAGCCGCCGCCCGTTTGACTGATGAGAAGCGCTACTTTGTGCGTATCGTACTCGCCGCTTTTTAGTGCGTCGATAAACTGCCCGATGACGAGCAGCGCGGGATAGCACATATCGTTATGGACGCTGCGAAGCCCCTCTTCGACGATATTTGCGCGATCCTCTTTAAGCAGCACGCTTTTGTATCCCTCATCGCGCAGCACTCCCTGCATAAAGCGAAAGTGCGGATCGATCATCGTAGGGATCAGGATCGTGTGGGTTTCTTTCATATCTTTTGTAAATTTAGCAAACATTATTGGCCTTTTTTTGATTGCGCTTGCTTCTCGCGCTCTAGCATGGTAGCTTTTAGACTGCGAAGGCGGATCTTGACCGCACCTAGGTTCGTAACCTCGTCGATTTTAAGTTGAGTGTAAATTTTACCGTTTTGGCGCAGTATGTCGCGCACCTCGTCGCCCGTGATCGCGTCGATCCCGCAGCCGAAGCTAACTAGCTGCACCAGCTGCATGCGCGGATATTTACAGATGAACCGCGCCGCGCTATAAAGCCTGGCGTGGTAAGTCCATTGATTTAGCGATTTAGTGCGCACCTGTGTCAAAGGCAGCGAATCCTCGCTAAGAACTACGAAGCCCAAGGAATTTAGATAGCGATCGATGCCGTGGTTGATCGTCTTATCGATATGATACGGACGACCCGCTAGCACAATGGCGCTGGCACCGCTACTTTGTATCTCTTTTAGGGTTTCCTCGCCTTTTATTAAAACAGTATTTTTATAGTTTTGTAGCTCCTTAAGGCCTTGCAAGACGGCGTTTTTCACGGCGTCAGAATGAAATTTATACCCGGCGTTCGCGAGCTCAGCCTGCATCGTTTTGCAAAACGAATCTTGCATGTTAAGGTCCACATGCGGATAGAGGAATTTTTTCTCCTCCAGCGCGCCTACGTTCGCGCGTATCAGCTCGGGGTAGTATGCGACTACGGGGCAGTTGTAGCAGTTCTCGCTGATATTTTCATCCAGGCTGTAGCTCATACACGGATAAAAGATAAAATCGACGCTCTTATTTAGCAGATCGTAGATTTGGCCGTGCACGCTTTTAGCCGGGTAGCAGACGGTATCGCTCGGGATGCTCTGGCTTGCTAAAAACAGCGTCTCTTTTCGCGGCTTTTGCGACAGCACGACGCTCATGCCTAAATTTTCAAAAAATGCGCTCCAAAACGGGATCATCTCAAACATATTCAAAACAAACGGAATTCCAACCTGCGGCGCATCCTGCTTCGGTGGCTTGCGATATTTTCGCAAAAGCTCGTTTTTAAACTCAAACAAATTCGTGATGTCGTGGCGGATCTCCTTGCCCGCGCCGCGCTCGCACTTATTGCCCGAGACGAATTTAGTATCGCCGAAGTGGCTGATCGTAAGCGGGCATTTGTTCGTACAGAGCTTGCAGACGCTAAATTCGCTGCGATGAGTGAAATTTTCAAGCTCTGCACGACTGATCATATCGGTACGCTCGTTTGCGTTATTTTTGGCAAAAAGCGCCGCGCCGTATGCACCCATAAGCTCGCTGATATCGAGGCGAATAACGTTTTTCTTAAGCTCCAGCTCAAACGCGCGCAGCACGGCGTTATTTAAAAAGGTGCCGCCCTGCACTACGATATTTTGCCCAAGATCGTCGGCGTTTCGCACGCGAATAACCTTGTAAATCGCATTTTTTATGACGCTAATAGCAAGTCCAGCGCTGATGTCCTCGATCGTAGCGCCGTCCTTTTGAGCCTGCTTAACCGAAGAGTTCATAAAGACCGTGCAGCGGCTGCCAAGCTTGGCGGGGTGAGTCGCAAAAAGGGCTAAGCTTGCAAAATCTTTAATGTCGTAACCCAAAGAATTTGAAAAGGTCTGCAAAAACGAGCCACAGCCCGAGCTGCACGCCTCATTTAGCACGATAGAATCGATATTGCCATCTTTAATGGAGAAACACTTGATGTCCTGCCCGCCGATATCAATAATAAAATCTACTTTCGGATTGAAGTGGCGCGCAGCACTATAATGCGCGATTGTCTCGACGATACCGTAATCGAAGCGAAAGGCGGTTTTAATGAGATCCTCGCCATAGCCGGTAACGCCGCTGCCCTTGATCTTGATGCGACCCTCGCAAAGATCGTATAGCTCCTTAAGACGCGGCAGCAGGATATCGACGGGATCGCCTTTATTGGAGGAGTAAAATTTATACAATAGTTCGTAGTTTTCGCCCATCAACACGACCTTGATCGTAGTACTGCCACAATCCACGCCCAAATACGCGTCTCCGCTGTAGGTGTGGATATCCACCTTAGGCACGCTCGCGCGGGCGTGGCGAGCGGTGAACTCGTCAAATTCCGCTCTGTCTTTGAAAAGCGGCGGCTCGGCTTCCAGCGCGGTTCTGTCGGGTTCCTTTTTCAAAAGCGCGATCGTCTCTTCCAAATTTAACGTCTCGCCCGTATCTTTTGCATATAGCGCGCTGCCGTAAGCCACGAAGTAAGGCGCAATGTCTGGAAACGTCGCGGTCTCGTCGGTGAGCTTTAGCACCTCTTTAAAGCGCGCCTGAAGACCTTTTAGGAAAAACAGTGGGCCGCCCAGAAACAGGATATTGCCCTTGACTTCGCGACCTTGCGCAAGCCCCGAGATCGTCTGCTCAACGACCGCGGCGTAGATACTAGCGCAAATGTCCTCTTTTCT
>NZ_CALHHT010000517.1 GCF_938031315.1 uncultured Campylobacter sp. | reverse complement strand
CATGTTTTCTCCTTTATAATGAGCTACGAGCGGCATTATACTATGGATTTTTATACGAGCGGTTAAGCGGCGGCGTTAAAATTTACCGGCTCGCTGCCGCTTAAAATTAGCTGGATACGAGGCATCGTGCCGTATCTGAGCGCCTTATAAAATTTTTATTTCACTCAAAATTTATCTTATTTTGTTAGAATCATTCTTATTTTTAAGGAGATAAAATGAAAAAACTACTAGTTTACGCCACCAAAGGCGGCGATACGAAGGTCGTGAGCGAATACATCGCTTCAAAGCTCGGCTTTGAGATCAAGGAGGCCAAAGAGCTAAATGAGGAGGATTTGGCGGGCGCTAGCGCGTTTATTTTTGCAGCTTCGACGCACGGCGACGGACAGATCCAGGCTAAATTTGACGACAAATTGGAGCTTTTGAATAAAACTGATTTTGACGGACGCAAGGTCGCGCTCGTCGGCGTCGGTAACGTCGAGCGCCACGGCAGCGATTTTTGCAGCGGCATGAGCGCGTTTTTGCCAGTGCTTAAAAAGGCCGATCTCATCGGCGCTTGGGGCGCGGAGGGATATAAATTTAGACATTCGCGCGCCTTCATAAACGGCAAATTCGTAGGTCTTACGATCGATTTTAAAGGCGATGACCACTGGCAGGCGAGGGCCGATAAATGGATAGCCGCAGTTGGAGGCGAGTTTTAAATATTTCAATTTTTGTGCGACCGACCGAGCTCTGGGCCCATCGAGTCTAAAGCTCGTTAAATTTCCCCATTAAATTCCACGCTCCGCTTGAAAGCGGGGCCTCCTCGTCAAAATTTTAAAATTTTTAATTCAAAAAGTAGCGATATTTTACAAGCCGTACCGCTTAAAATCGTGTGAATAGGATGAAATTTTATCCACCAAAGCTCCAAAATATTGCTCACCAGCGCGGCGATCAATTCAATACGGCAAATTTAATTCGACTGATTTATAAAATCACCGTCCGAGCCTCAAATATCAGCGCCGCATTAGAAAAGTTATTTTATAATAACCGCATATCAAAATTTAAGGCGATCTATGAAAAGGCTTCTATTTTTCGTCGTTTTTGCGCTAGCCGCTCTCGCCGCGGCGATCTACTTCAATCTCGATAGGCGCGAAGAGGTCGCGCACAAGGCCTACGGCATCATCGATATCAGGCAGAGTTCGCTTAGCTTCGAGCGTAGCGGCCGTATAAGCGCGCTTTATCGCGACGAGGGCGATTTCGTGCAGGCTGGCGACGTCTTGGCGGCTCTGGATACAGCGGATCTGAGCTTTCAAAGACAGGTTCAGATCGCGAGGTGCGACGGGCTCAAATTTAGCTTGCAAAAGCTGCAAAGCGGTTTTCGTAGCGAGGAGATCGAGATGGCGGCGGCGAACGTAAGCGCGCTGCAAAACGCCCTACAGCTCGCCACTTTGACGAACGAACGCCTCAAGAGCTTGGGCAAAACCAACTCCGCGTCCAAGCAGCAGATTGACGAAGCGTTCTACTCGATGAAGCGCACGCAAGCCCAGCTGCAAAGCGCACAGGCTAATCTGCGCCAGCTTCAAAGCGGCTACCGCGGCGAGGATGTAGGCGCCGCCCGCGCAAATTTGGCAAGCTGCGAGGAAAATCTAAAATATCTGAACTACCAAATCGAGACGCAAAGCGTGCTAAAAGCGCCATTTAGCGGGCAGATCAGAGCGCGCCTTAAAGAGCTCGGCGACATCAGCATGCCAAGCGTGGGCGTTTTTGAGCTCAGCGAAGTAAAAAACAAGCGCGCGAAATTTTATCTAAGCGAAAATCAGCTCCGCTTCCTGCGTGCCGGACAGAGCGTGCGGATCATCGCTGCGGACGGCTCTAGCGCGAGCGCAAAGGTCGCCTACGTGAGCCAAACCGCGATGTACACGCCCCGCACGGTGCAGACCGAGGAGCTGCGCGCAGATCTCGTGTGGGAGGCGCGCGCCGATTTTAGCGACGAAGATGAGCAGTTTCGCTTAGGTCAGCCGATCAGCGTGGAATTTTAACGCGCAAGCGTTGCGCGCGAAATTTTAATGCACGAGCGAAATTTAGCGCGGGCGGCACTTTGGAGACTGCGGGCGAAATTTAGATAGTAAAGCTCGCTGCCCAGCAAATTTTACGCAATGTCGCGCGAATCGTGCATAAGGCGTGAGTTTGATGAAATTTTACAAGCGCGCTTCGAGGTGAAATTTTAACGGCGCCTGTTCGGCAG
>NZ_CALHHT010000516.1 GCF_938031315.1 uncultured Campylobacter sp. | reverse complement strand
CGCGATCCGATCATGTGGGCGGTCGGGCGCGTATTTAAGGGGTGCGCGGAGGGGCACAAAAGCCTAAGCGTAAATTACGCGCACGTAAATTTTAAAGATGGGCTAACAAGCGCAGCAGTGCTAATTCACGCGCTGCAAAGCTGCGACGCACAAGCGGATTTTAGCGGTAGTGAGTGTATTTTGACGCTGACGCATAAAGCCCTAAAAAAGGCGATCGAGGCTTTAAAATTTCTGCAGCCAGACGCCAAAGAGGGCGCGCACAAAAATCTGCAGGTGCTGCTTGCGGTTAAAGAGGCGATGAAATCGGACGAGCACGCGAGCTTTTGCGCTAGCTTCATCTTTGAGGATACCGCGCCAAAAAGTGTCGAGAGCGCCTATCTCAAGCTTTACGCGCTTTCGCTAAATCTCTGCGAGCCGCGCACGCTCAATCTAGATGGCGCATTTAGCGTGCTTCCGAACGTCGCATGGGATGAAAACGCCCGCCCGATCGAGCTTTGGTGGCTGCGTGAAAACGAAATCTCTTTAAAAATGCAAGGCCGCTATCCACGCATAATCAGCGTCGATAAATTTCCGCGCTATCTAAGCCACGTCGTACCGCCGCAAAACGTGCGGATTTTAGACGATGCGAAAGTGCGTTTGGGTGCGCATATCTCCGCGGGTACGACCGTGATGCCGGGTGCTGCGTATGTAAATTTCAACGCAGGCACGACCGGCAGCGTTATGATCGAGGGGCGCGTCAGCAGCTCGGTCGTCGTGGGCGAGGGCAGCGACATAGGCGGCGGTGCGTCGATTTTGGGCGTGCTAAGCGGCACCAACGGCAATGCCGTGAGCATCGGCAAGCACTGCCTGCTGGGCGCAAACTCCGTAACGGGCATTCCGCTAGGCGACCGCTGCATCGTGGATGCCGGCATCGCGGTACTTGAGGGCACGAAGGTTTTCATCGCGCAAAAGGATCGCGAGGCGCTAGCAGCGCTAAATCCAGGCTTTGCGTTCGATCGTGAAATTTATAAAGGGCTTGAGCTTGCCGGGCTTAGCGGACTGCACTTCCGACAAAACAGCCAAAGCGGGCAGATTACGGCAAGCGTTAGCAAGCGCGCGATCAAACTAAATGCGGAACTGCATTAAATTTATAAATTTAAACGGCGGGGCGTAGATCGGCTGGAGCTTTTTTAAGCTGCGTTAAATCTATAACTTAAACGGCGAGTTTGAAAAAGATACGGACGATCTCGCCGCACGCCGCTTTTAGCGAGCGCATGCGATCCGTCGCAAAATTTTTACTCATAGAATTTTGCGCGGAATTTAAAGAATTTTTGCCGCGATTTAAAAAATTTCCAGCGGTGATTTATGGAATTTACGCCGCTATTTTAACGTAAGTAATTTTGGCGGCTCGCGGATTTGCGCCGCACAAAGGATCTTTAAATTTCAAAAATAGATTGAATTTAAAATTTTAATATGATAAATTTCAAATAAAAATAAGGAGATGAAAATGAATAAATTTATACCCGCCGTATTTGGCGTATTTATCTGCAGCGCAGCGCTTGCGGGAGATGCCGAGCGCTGCAAGGCTTTGGCGGACGCCGTAAATGGGCACAGTCACCCCGCGACTAAAAATATAGAGTTGAGCGCGGCTACATGCGAGGGCGATAAATTTGTAATTCCCACGATTTTAAAAAATGAAATTTGGGACAAAGTAGATCCCAAAATCAAGCAAAATTTTGAAAGCATTTTGCGCGCCAACAGGCAAAAGGACGTCTGCGCGATGATGAAAGCGGGCGGTCTAAATCGCATAGGCGTACGAGAATTTCTGCAAAGCGGCGAAAAAATCGCCGATCTGACCTATACGCGCAGCGATTGCGGCTTGGAATAAAATTTCAAAGGAGAGATAATGGAAGTGCCTCAAGCGGCGTATAGCAGAGATAAAATCATCATTCGCACCGGTGCGATCGGTATCATTTCAAATGTAATTTTAGCGGCATTTAAGGGCGTCGTGGGGCTGATCTCAGGCTCGATCGCGATCGTGCTTGATGCCGTAAATAACCTAAGCGACGCACTTTCATCCGTCATTACGATCGTGGGCGTGCATCTTGCGAGCAAGCAGCCCGATCGCGCACACCCCTTCGGACACGGTAGGATCGAGTATCTAAGCGCGATCGTAATCGCCGTCATCATCCTCTACACCGGCGGCGTCTCGCTCGTCGAATCGATCAAAAAGATCATCCATCCGCAAGCGGCGAATTATAATGCGGTTTCGCTCGTCATCATCGCCGTAGCGGTCGCGGCGAAATTTAGCCTGGGGCTTTATACTCAAAAGACAGGCGAGCGCGTGAACTCTGACTCGCTCATTGCTAGCGGCGTGGACGCCAAATACGACGCGCTCGTATCGCTAGCCACCCTCGTAGCGGCTTTTATTTCGCTTATTTTCGGGCTGAGCTTGGAGGCGTATCTGGGCGCGATAATTTCGGCGCTTTTAATCAAAACGGCGTATGAAATTCTGCGCGATACGATCAGCAAGCTTTTGGGCTCGCGCCCGAGCTTGGAGCTTACGAATGAAATTTACGACGTCGTGCGCGGCTTTGAGGGCGTCATCGGCGCGTATGATCTGATGTTTCATGACTACGGGCCCGATAAGATGGTCGGCAGCATCCACATCGAGGTCGCAAGCGATACGACCGCGGCGCAGATCGACGCTCTTACGCGCCGCATCCAAAACGCCGTTTTTGCGAAATTTAATATCATCCTAGACACCGTAGGAATTTACGCGTTTAATAAAAATGATCCGCGCGCCGCCAAGATCCGCAAACATATCAAGCAGATGGCGCTTTCGCACGAGTTCGTCTCGCAGATACATGGCTTTTATCTCGACGAGAGCAAGCGCGCGATCAGCTTTGACGTTATCGTCGATTTCGCAGCGCCCGACATGGAGGCGACGTTTCGCGCGGTTTGCAAGCAGGTGCGCGCCGCGTATCCGAACTACACGCTCATCATCACTCGCGATAGCGATTACAGCGGCTAAGCTTTGGCGGTATAAATTTAATCGCGCCCGCCCGCGCCCCTTCGGCGAAATTTTAGAATTTTAAGCTACAATAGGAGAAATTTATCGCAGCTCCGCGCGGCGCAAATGCCGCAATAAACCGCGAGATAAAATTTGCGCGCAAAACCTGGCAGAAGCCCGCGCGCAAGGCAATGCAAAGAGAAATTTAAAAGGAAAAATATGGTTGAAATCAAAGATCTTACGATGCGCTTCGGCAAACAGCTGCTTTTTGAAAACGTAAATTTGAGCCTCGATAAGGGCAGGCGCTACGGTCTCATCGGCGCAAACGGCGCGGGTAAATCGACGCTACTTAAAATTTTAAGCGGGCAGATCGAAGCAAGCAGCGGCGAAATTTTAATAGAGAGCGGGCTTAAAATCGGCGTTTTGGGGCAGGATCAGTTCGCTTTTGAAAGCTTCAGCGTCAAAGACGCCGTGCTTTACGGTAACAAGCGCCTTTATGACGCCGTGCGCGAAAAGACGCAGCTTTACGAAGCGGGCGAGTTTAACGACGAGATAAACGAGCGCCTCGGCGAGCTTGAGATGATCTGTGCGGAGGAGGATCCCGCCTACGAGTACGAAACGCGGATCGAGAAAATTTTAAGTTCGCTGGGGCTGGGCGACTTCGATAAAAAGATGAGCGAGATCGAGACGAGCGATAAATTTAAGGTTTTGCTCGCGCAGGTGCTCTTCCCGCGCCCCGACGTGCTGTTTTTGGACGAGCCGACCAATAACCTCGATATCGACGCCATTTCGTGGCTCGAGTTTGAGCTAAATCGCCACACCGGCACGCTCGTAGTCATCAGCCACGACCGCCACTTCTTAAACCGCGTCTGCACGGACATCCTCGACGTGGATTTTAGGCGGGTGCGCGAATTTAGCGGCAATTACGACGACTGGTTCATAGCGTCCAATCTCATAGCCAAACAGGCGCAGTTCGAGCGCGAGAAAAAGCTCAAAGAAAAGGCGGAGCTTGAAAAATTTATCGCTCGCTTCAGCGCCAACGCAAGCAAAGCCAAGCAGGCCACGAGCCGTCAAAAACAGCTTGATAAACTCGATCTTAGCGAGCTTGCGACCTCTTCGCGCAGAGAGCCCAGCATTTTATTTAAGCCCGCGCGCGAGATCGGAAATGAAATTTTAGAGCTAAGCGGCGTGGATATGAGCTTCGGCGAGATTGAAATTCTGAAAAATTTCAACCTCAAGCTCGCTCACGGCGATAAGATTGCAATCATCGGGCGAAACGGCGTGGGCAAAAGCACGCTTTGCAAGATCATCATGGGCGAGCTCACGCCGCAGCGTGGCAAGGTGCACATGGGCGCCACGATCGAGCCCGGGTACTTCGCGCAGGATACGAATAATAAAATTTCAGGCGAGCTCAAGCTCTACGAATACCTACAAAGCCCGCAAAATAGGGATCTGGATGAAATTCGCAAATGCCTTGGACGTATGCTTTTTAGCGGCGCGGAGCAAGAGAAAAGCGTGGGCAGCCTAAGCGGCGGCGAGAAGCACCGCGTGATGCTAAGTAAGCTAATGCTGCAACGCCCGAACCTGCTGGTGCTCGATGAGCCCAACAATCACCTTGATCTTGAGGCGATCATCGCTCTGGGAGAGGCGCTGTATAACTTCGCGGGATGCGCGATCTGCGTGAGCCACGACCGTGAGCTTATCGATGCGTTTGCAAATAGAATTTTGCATCTCAAAGGAGGCGGTGAAATCGTCGATTTTAGGGGCACTTACGAGGAGTATCGCGAGAGCTTGGGGGCGAGCGATGATTGAGATCTGCGTAAACGGCGAGCCTCTGCAGCTGGCGCAGGATATGAGCGTGAGTGAGTTTTTGCGCTTGCGCGGACACGATCTGCGCCTAGTGGCGCTCGAGCGCGACGGCGAAATTTTAAAAAAGCAGGAGTGGGAGCGCACGCAGATCTCAAGCGGCAAAAAATATGAGATCGTCGAGTTCGTAGGCGGCGGCTGAGGTCGGAACTTTGGGTTATGTTAAAATTGCGGCGACCGAGTTTTAAATCCGCGCAGAAGTTGCTAAATTAATCGGTACGACGACACATCGGCTAGAGCTTAAAATTTGCACGCGTATCGTTAAAATTTTAAACGATACGGCGATATGACGGCGGCTAAATTTGGAAGCAAAGCCGCTGAGATTTTAAGTAGTACAGCGGCACTGAGACGCGGCAGTACGGCGAATATGGCGATGTTTGGATTTTTTGAATTTATGGGACAGGCTGTTGCGCGACTTTGGATTTATATCGGCGCTGACTAAGCGCGAAATTTTAAATTTTGCGGTATAGCTTTTAGTATAGAACTTTAAAGATCTATGTGACCCCTCTCGGTAGTGTCGCAGAACAATGTGGGGCTATAAAATTTGTAAATTTAAATGACATATAGTATAATAACGATATCGAAACGCCATACTTAAAGCAATCTCACACATTCATAAAAAATTTGTTGTACAAAGGAGTAAATATGTTAGACCTAGAAGTCAAAACATGGGATTATACCATGGACGGGAATGATTTTGAGATCATGATGGATGCCGCTAAGGATATGGAAAGTTGTATTTATTCGAGAATTTACGATTTGGTAGAAAGCGGCGGTCCGGATCTATCTCAA
>NZ_CALHHT010000515.1 GCF_938031315.1 uncultured Campylobacter sp. | reverse complement strand
AATAAAAAATGCTCAAGATTACCACTTCAAAGAAGTATCGAACGCAGTTTAAAAAGCAAGCCTCACAAGATCAAGACCTGATTGATGAAGTAGTTTTTAAAATTGCAAATGGCGAAACCTTAGAACAAAATCTTTGTGATCACGCATTAAAAGGCAAATATTCGCAGTATCGAGAATGCCACGTAAAGCCTGATTTATTACTAATATATCAAATAATTGACGATGTATTAGAACTTTACTTAATGCAAGTCGGCAGCCATAGCGAGCTTTTTAGCAAATAAAATGAGCCAAATTTCAAGTATAAATTTCAAAAAATCATTTGCAATTAATGCCGAACATAACGATCGCACACTTCCGCCAAGCTATCTAATTGACAACGAAAAAGGGGCGGAATGTGACCGCGATGCGGAGCAAGCAAGAGAGCTAAAAGAGCAAATCATAACCCGAGCCAAAGAAGCCTACACGAGCCGCACGGGGCAAAGATTTCAAGCTAAAACTTACGAGTGGAGCGCGGTTTGCAATATAAAACCAGATACCACGATGGAGGACTTAAAGCGGCTAGCCCAGCATTTTAGCGACGAATACGGCTTTCAGTGCTACCAAATCGCGATACACAGGGACGAGGGGCATATCGACGAGGACGGCAAAAAGCAAATCAACCATCACGCCCATTTAGAATTTATAACTCTTGACAAGACTGGCATAAACCGCCAAAGAGAACTTACGCCGCAAAAACTTAGAGAGCTACAATCCGAGGTATCTCAAATTTTGCAAATGCAAAGGGGCGAGGATAAGCGAAAAAGCGGCAGACAGCGCACCGAGCCTAGAGAATACGCCAAACAAAAAGAAACCGAAAAAAAAACCACAAAACAAGCAATCAACGATTTAAATAAAAAAATAAGAGAAATTGAGAAACAGCAAAGAGAAGCACTTAAAGAAGCAGATAATGCCTTTCAAACTGAACGAAAAAGAATGATCGAAGCAAATAATGCTTTGGTTGAGATGGGATTGCCAAAACTATACGAAAAAGATCAATATACAGATCTAGGCAAATGGCGAGATCTAGCAAAGGCAAAAATTCAAGAATGCAACCAAGCTCAGATTTTAGAACTTAAAAAACAACTTGAGCAAGAGCAAAGAGCTCACGAAGCAACAAAAAAAGACTATAAAGATTTTAAAAGGGAGCGAAATGAACAAATCCTAAAAATTACCAAAGAAATGATGATTTCCACCGAAAATTTTAAAACCTATGATGACTATGATTACGGGATTTTAAAAGCTATTGATAATTTAAAACGTGAAAACGATATGCTTAAAACGCAAAATAAAGCCCTACAAGAGCAAAACGACATCAAAGACAAGGAAATTATCAAATTAAAACAAGAAAATGCAACAGCGGTCAAATTTGACGACTTAAAAGCATATTTCAGTTTAATCAACTATCGTGGCTCTTTTGAAAATGAAAAACCAAACACAATTTCAGGCGATTTTAGTGGAAAAGATAGAGAAATAGACGCTAAATACTCTCAATTGCCGCTTTTTGATGAATTTATTAAGCCAAATGTGTTGTTGGCAAAAAAAGCGCATTTAGAAATTATGCAAGAAAAAGAAAAAGAGAGACAAAAGGCAGTATCTCAAAAAATAATTAAGAAAGATACTGGCAGAAGCTTTTAAAAAGACCTTTATCATCTCCCCAATAATTGCTAAAGCTTTGCGGAGCGTAGCGACTATGCAAAGCGTAAAGCTCGCGGACGAAAATTGCGTTAGCAATTTGAGCTCTGCTGAAGCGTCCGAATTTTTAGTCAGATTTTTTCAAAAAAGTGGTCGATTTTTTTTCGCGCGCGCCTTTTAACATCTTTTTAAAAACCTTTTCTTATCTTTTAGGTATTCGCTAGAGCCGATGGCGTCGAGCTTGGCAAGGGGTATAAGGGGATAGATTTTCCGCGATAAGGGGATAGATTTTCCGCTGATAAATAAGGACATAATAAAATACTTTATCCCCTTATGGGGATTATTGTTTGACATTTATCCCCTTATTGTGATACAATGCCGAAAAGGCTACAAATGAACGAAGTCGTAAAATACTCAAACGAACTACACGAGCTAAAATTTAACTCGATGAACGAGGCGCAGCAAAACGTATTCTTTACCCTTTTGCAGCAGTTTAGAAAGGCTAGCGGCGACACGCTAGAGCTTGATTTTAACAATGTTTTCGAGCTAGCGCAGATAGCTAATAGCAGCAGCTACCGCAAAGAGATTTTAGACAAAATAGGCAAGCTTCAAGAGTTTAAATTTCGATATGAAATTAACGAACTAGGCGACCTAAGACAAGACGTCATTTTTCCAAGTATAGAAACCGATAGTAAAAACAAGGTCTTGAGAATTAGAGTATCGCAAGGCTTTAAAGAACGCTATATTTCAAGCCCTCTTAAAGGCTGGACTAGATACGAACTAGCGGAGTTTGTAAATCTTAGTGGCACATACACAAAAACAATCTACCGCTATTTAAAACAATATCGCCAAACTGGACGCTGGTGCATTCGATACGATGATTTTAAAGAGCTTTTGGGTATTCCAGAAAGCTACCGCGCCAGAGATATTGACAAGCAAATTTTACAACCAGCCCTAAAAGACCTATCGGCAGAACGAAACCTTTTTGATATGCGCCGCACACCTTTTCAAAAACTATCAGTCCGAAAATTTAAAAAAGGGCGAGAGATTGAAACGCTAGAATTTACTTTTATGCCGCAGCCCGTTTCAGAGCTTGAAAAGGACGAGAAAGAGAACGAAAGAAATCTAGCAACT
>NZ_CALHHT010000514.1 GCF_938031315.1 uncultured Campylobacter sp. | reverse complement strand
CGGAATTTGCGCGCCGAATGCCGTCTCAGGCAGAGCATTAAATTTGCGCGATCTGCGCATTAATTGTCGCGAAATAGAGCGTAAATTTGGGCGTGATGCGAGACGGCGAGTTTTGAAATTTAATCATTAAATTTAAATAATTCGCGCAGGGAATGCCGCAAGGTGAAATTTTAAAATTTACTAGTTTGAGGTGGGATGCTGCGAGAGCGGTTTTAAAATTTGTTCGCTAAATTTAAGATGGTTCGCGCGCGAAGTTTATACATCGATTTTTCTCGCTAAATTTACACTCCGCGCCGTTGTCATCGCATACGCCCGATCCGCAATTTGCGAACCAAATTTGCTCACGCTTAAAATTTCTACTTTCAGCTTGCTTTGATCTCAAATTCTACGCGGCGGCGCCTGTGCCGCGATCTGCTTCATAAATTTCAAAACAGACCGCCAAGAGCTTTAAAAATTTCACGGGCAAGCTCTGCAAGCAGAATTTTATAGAATTTTAAAAAGCGTAAATTTTGCGGCAAAATTTTATAAAATTTCAAGGAGCGCAAAATTTCGCTGCGCGCCTCTTTGCTTACGGCGCCTTTTGATTCGCATTCTGCGCGCCAAATCGCTAAATTCGCGGCGCGCGTCCCGTCCTTTCCTAGACGCCCGATCCGTAAATCTACGCGCCGAACTTTTTGCTCTCGCCGACTTCCTTATCCGCAAATTTGCGCACCGAGCTTTTTGTTTCAACTCGCTTTCGATCCGCAATTTGCGAGCCCGATTTGCGGCAGCCCGCACTATCGCACTCTATATCGCCGTGCACCTTTGCGCTTTTTTTGCATGTCTCCGCACCCATCTTCGATTTTTTCCCGCGCGCGCCCTGCGTTTAAATTCTGTCGCTTCGCTCGCTCAATCCGTAGCGGCTATGAGCGGACATGCGCCCAGTCGCCGAATTTTCGCGTGTTTTTTACGCGCCGTTGCGCGCGGATACTTTCAAAATTTTACGCAGAATTCCAAGACTGCCTGCACCTAAATTTGCGCCGCGGTCATAAACGCTCGCTTTTAAGGGCACAAACGAAGTATTTGCGCGGAGCGGGAAATGAAATTTAGACGCCGCCTTGTCAAAGCGTATCTTAGCCGCCGCAGTGCGCCGCGAAATTTCAAAACGACAACAAGCCGCGATTTAAATTTATCCGCGGGAGTGCGCCATAGTGTGCCGATCTGCGCGCTACGTAAATTTTAAAATCGCCTCTAAATTTAAAATTTTATCCGCGGTTAATACTCTCTGCTAAGCTCTAAATTTTCCACGCGCAGCGGTCTTTCGCCCTCGAAAATCACCCC
>NZ_CALHHT010000513.1 GCF_938031315.1 uncultured Campylobacter sp. | reverse complement strand
TACGCGGACGACCCCAAGTGCGTGGGTATCGGCGAGTGCGGGCTTGACTACTTTAGACTGAAGCATAGCCCCGAAGCCAAATCCGCCGAAATCTCCTCTCAAAAACAAGCTTTCATATCACAAATCGACCTAGCAATAAAACTCCAAAAACCGCTCATAGTCCATATCCGCGACGCCAACGAAGATAGCTTTCAAATTTTAAAAGAGCGAGCGGATGAACTTTGCGGCGGAGTTTTACACTGCTTCAACGCAAGCAAACTTTTGCTAAGCCTCGCAGATAGCGGGTTTTACTTCGGTATCGGAGGAGTTTTGACCTTTAAAAACGCCAAAAGCTTAGCCGAAATTTTACCTCAAATTCCGCTAGAGAAATTACTAATAGAAACGGACGCACCCTATCTTACGCCGCATCCTCACCGCGGCGAGCGCAATGAGCCCGCATACACGAGGCTCGTAGTAGAAAAAATAGCCGAAATTTTAAATTTAAGTGTAGATAAAATCGAAGATATAACCAGCCAAAACGCCTGTAGGCTTTTTGGCGATCAGATCAAAGGAGAATAATGAAAGCCTTAAAATTTATATTGCTAGCACTATTTTTAGTAGCTGAAGGATTTGCGAGTCAGCCGAATTTGATGCGTGCAAACCACGAGTATATTTTAAATCAATTCGGTATAGAGAATAACGAATCGAGTAAAAACGTAGTCGCGGGCATCTTTCGCGCGATCGACGCGGGCGACCGCAGGCAGTTTAAACACATAGTCACCAGCCAATCGCATAACGCGTATCTGGTAAAAACCGAGATCGATAATATCGAAGCTCCGGAGTTTCTGCTCTATCTTGCGATGGTCGAATCACATCTCAAAAATACCGTAACTTCTGGCGCAAGCGCTGGCGGTATGTGGCAACTGATGCCGGCGACTGCAAAAAATTTCGGTCTTAGAGTAGATAACGCCGTGGATGAGCGCCGCGACCCCGCAGCCTCGACGGATGCTGCGTTTTCATATATTTTGCATCTGAAGCAAAATTTCGGAAAGTGGTATCTAGCACTTATGGCGTATAACTGCGGCGATCAAAAGCTTAAAAACGCTATCGCAGCTACGGGCAGCGATGATTTGGATCGCCTCTTAAAAAGCAAGGCGCTCCCTACGGAAACCAAAAATTTCATCAAGCGTATCATTAAATACGCCTATATCGCGCAAAACGAGAATATGCGTAAAATTTTACTCTTCGAAAACGAGCCGTGGGGGCTAAAGCGTATCGCCGTAGCTCCCGGCACGAAGCTAAGCGCCGTCGCCAAGCAGATCGGAATTTCGCCGTCGCAGATGCAGGATTACAACGCTCATATTAAAAACGGCGTATCTCCGCTTAACGGCAAGTACTTTTTCTACATCCCGCAGAGCAAATACGCCGAGTTTGTCATAAATCAAGGCACCTTGCAAGCTTACGAGCCGCGCCTAAAAAATCGCAAAGGCAAAGTCAAGGGCGCACTTGCCGG
>NZ_CALHHT010000512.1 GCF_938031315.1 uncultured Campylobacter sp. | reverse complement strand
TTTTGCGCTGGTTTTTATTTACGCTTTAAAATTTTAAAATACAGACAAAATCGTCAAATTAAAAAGCGCTCAAAAGACAAGCCGTTAAATTTTAACAGACAAGCTCACGCTAAATATCCCATCCCCATCTATCCACTCACGCACCTTTTTAAATCCCGCCTTTTCCACGAGCTGATCCATCTCGGCCTGGCTACGGCGGCGCATGATCCACGCAGCGCCCTGCCTGTGGCTAGATAGAGCGCGCGCGATCATCTCGAGCTGCGGGTGCCACGGCTGGTTGGTGTAGATGAGGTAGCCGCCGCTTTTTACGCTGCTTGAAAAGCCTTGCAGCGCGGTGCGCACGACCGAGTTATCGGGGAAAAGCTCAAACAGCCCAGACACGACGCCTAGCGTATATGCGTCCTGCAGACCCTCGTAGCTAGCGGCGTCAAAGGCGTTTGC
The DNA here is from genome assembly GCF_938031315.1 of uncultured Campylobacter sp. Taxonomy (GTDB): domain Bacteria; phylum Campylobacterota; class Campylobacteria; order Campylobacterales; family Campylobacteraceae; genus Campylobacter_B. The sequence goes on along the minus strand of NZ_CALHHT010000512.1, from coordinate 19,213 downwards.
CTGCGTAAAGCTCGCGACGTCCTGCAGCCCGCGCTCTTTTATCATTTCGCTGCCGGCTTTTACGTTTATGTCGCTGTAGTCGCGCAGCGTTATGCGCTCAAATTTATGCCCCTGCGCGGCGTCTAGTATGTATCTGCCGTGCCCCGAGGCGATGTCTAGCAGTCGTAGCGGCTCGCCTCGCTCCTGCAGCTTTGCCACGGCTTGATCGATGGCTAGTTTGATATTTCGTTTGCGCTCCCTGATGCCGCGCCAGCCGATGGCGTTTAGGTAAAATTTGTCGATAAATTTAAAAAATTTATTCGCCCCTTGCGGCTCGTTTCGGTAAACGTAGTCAAGCGTACTGCCGCTATCGTAGCCGGTATTTTCGCCGATCTTTAGCCCGCCGACCCACGGCGAAACCGCCTGCATAAATACCCGCTGAAATTTAAACCGCAAATTTTTCGGGCTAAATCTCGGCAGCGGCGTTGCTAGCCTATCGGCCTCCTCGCGGCTAAATCCGTATTCGTCCGCGTGCGTGCAGTCCACCTCGCTAAAAGGCGCGCTAAACCTCTCGCCGACAAACTCGCGCACTATACTAAACGCCCTCTCCCGCTCGCTCTCGCCCAACGTATCGTGGTAAAATCCCTCTAAAACCTCGCGCCTTTTTACGTGCGCGCCAAGAGCGTTGTAAAACTCGTGCTGCGGGGCGTGCTCCACGACCCAATCATCGCCTGAAACCAGCAGCAGCGTAGGCGTCGTGATCGCCGCGGCGTCCGAAACCACTCGCTGCGCCGCTTCGTAAAGCCCCAGCAGTATGCGCACCGAGATCGCGCGAGTGATGAGCGAGTCGGCGTCGTAGCTGGCCTGGCGCTCCTTGTCGTGCGTGAGATAGTGCGCCTTGACGTAGCTGTTTACGAAAAAATTTCCTCGCGCATTGTAGAGCGCCTTTAAGCCCGCTCTAGCAAACGGTACGTAAAGCTTCACGCTAAACGCCGGACTTGCCAGCACCGCGCAGCGAACGCGCGGAGCGTAGTCGTGCAGCCACGCCGAGACCAGCACGGCGCCCACGCTTTGGGCTATCACGGCTAGATTTCGCGTATCAAAGCCAAATCTCTGCTCGATATGCGCTACAAACTCGTCCACGTCGGCGATGAGACGGCCGATACTTGGCGCGTCGCCCCGCTCGCCGTCACTCCTGCCGTGTCCGCGCTGATCCCAGGCAAAATAGCTAAAACTATCATCCGCTACCCCGTCCGCCACGTGCGTCGTTCTGCCCGAGTGCTTGTGTCCGCGGTGAAATATCGCTACGGCTTTGGCATTCGGCGCGGCTTTAAATTTGAGATTTTGCTCGGCGTTTTCGCTAGACGTCTCGCTCAAATTTGACGTGCCGCATTTGCCGTTTTCGTTTAAATTTGAGTACGAGTTTTCGCCGCCGTTTGGTAAATTTTGCTCGTCAGATTTACCCGCGCCGCCAAAATCAGGCTCCGCATTTTCATCCGCACCGACTGCTTGCTCGCTAGCCAAATTTGATGTTTCGTTTGTGGCCTCGGCGCTCAAATTTGACCCGTCAAATTTACCGGCGTCGCTTAAATTTACTTCATTTGCGCTCGGGTTTTCGCACGCTACGTCCGCAGCCAGGCGGTATCTGTAAAATATCCTCGCCCCGTCGCTCGTTATAAAATAGCTCTCTTTAAACTCCATTTTTCGCCTTTCTTGCTTAAATTTATCGGTTTTTACGCTTATTTTATCCTAAAATGCCCCGTTATCTCGTAAACATTTAGCACGTTTTCCTCCTGCGCGCCAAGCCCGATGTTATGGATCACGAGCGGGGTTTTGCTATCGGCAAATTTATCCGAAACTATGCCGATATGCGGCCTGCCGTTATCCAGCCGCCACGTCACGATATCGCCCGCTTTAAACTCGCCCTTCGCCTCGTAACCCTTGCGTTTTAGATAGGTGGCGATATTTGGTACGCGGCGATGATCGATGTTTTTGTCGGTCTTTTTCGCGCCCCAGTTTTTTGGATAGGCGCTAAAATTTGCGCTCATATCCTCGTGGATGAGCCGCTGCAGATCGATATTCTGCCCGCGCAGCGCCCTAACGACGACGTCGGTGCAAACGCCCTTTATCATATCCACGTCGCCCATCGGGTACTCAAGCCTAGAGTACGAATGATCGTAAAACAGCGTCTGCCCGACCTGCGCTCTGGCATCTTGCACGAGCTTTTGGGCCGAAAAGGCAAAGGCTAAATTTGCCGCGAGCGCTAAAAGTAAAATTTTGCTCCGAATTTTCATCAAAACCTCACGCGTAAAAGTATCTAACTATGTGAAAAAATATCGGCGCCGCAAAGCACAGCGAGTCCATACGGTCAAGCATCCCGCCGTGCCCGCTGATCATATATCCCCAGTCTTTGACGCCCAGATCGCGCTTGATTGCCGACATAACAAGCCCTCCTAAAAAGCCCATCATGCAAACGGCAAGCCCGATAAAAAACGCCCCCGTCGCACCAAAAGGCGTGAGATGATGCAAACACGCAGCCAGCGCGCTAGCGCTAAGTACGCCGCCAGCAAAGCCGACCACCGTTTTAGACGGGCTGATGCTAGGCGCAATCTTGTGCTTGCCAAAAAGTTTACCCCAGATGTACTGCAGCACGTCGCTAGCCTGCACGACCAGGATCAAAAACAGCATCAGCTCCATGCCGCTACCTCGCTCAAGACCCAGTAAAAGAAGCGCGGGGATGTGCGAGATACAAAAGACGCAGATCATCAGCGCCCACTGGATCTTCGTCGAGCGCTCTAAAAAATATGCCGCATCGCCGCAAATAGCCGCCAAAATCGGCAAAAATAAAAATCCGTAAACCGGGATAAATATCATCGCCATCGCGTACCAATCTGCATAAATAAAAATATACTGCATAGGTAAAATCACGTAAAAGCACGCCACGAGCGCGATGTGATCGCCTCTGCGGATGTAGATGAGCGACAAAAACTCGCGCAATGCGGCAAACGAAACTAGCAAAAACAAAAATATTACGGCGTTTTTGCCCATATACGTAAACGCAAAAATCACCAAAATCATCGCCCACCAGGCGTTTATGCGCGAGGTCAAATTTGAGACGGTTTTGTTCTCGGCGCCAAATTTCGCCTTTAGCATAAAGGCAATGGCGCTAGAGACGACCAGCACTGCTATGAGTCCTAAAAATAGATTTAAGATATGATTTTGCGGGTTCATTTTAGGGCCTTTTGGTTAAATTTGAAGCTAAATTTGACGTATGTTTCGGAGTGCTCCAAGCGAGTCAAATTTACGCGCGTTTGGTTTGCCCTGCGGGCGGTTAAATTTGCTAGCCAGAATTGCTCGCGCTTTGAGCCCACGTTTGGGTCAAATTTGATTTGCGGCGAGGCGAGCGTTTTGATCCGGGTTTCGCGCTCAAATTTGACGTTTTCGGCCGCCGTTTTAAAAGGCTCGCCGTCAAATTTACCGCAAAAATCGGTCGCAAATTTTCCCTTTTCGTCTGACGGATTTGTAGGGCTCAAATTTACCGCCGTCGCCAGAGCCGCCAAATCAGGCTTTCGTTCTATCATTTTGCGTATCGCTCATCGCTAGCAGCGCGTCTTGCGCCTTTTGTAAAAACTCGCCCTTGCCCTCGCCGCCGTACGATATCTCCTCGCCCACGATCAGCTCGCAAAGCAGCGGGATGGGTATCATAAAGCCCTTAGGCAGGACGTTGCGCGCATTTTTGATCCAAATCGGCACCAAAGGCACGGAGGGGCACTGTTGCGCTAGACGAAATATCCCGCTTTTAAACGGCTGAAGTGCTAAGTCGTCATTCATCTTGCGCGTGCCTTCCGGAAAGATGATGAGAGAGTGGGTCTGCAGCGCGTCGCTCATTTGCGCTAGCGCTTCTAGCGGATCTTTGCGGCGACTTATTAGCACCATGTTAAACACGTTTTTAGCAAGAAATCTGCGCACGGGCCCGCTCTCCCAGTACTCCGCCGCCGCGACGGGGCACACGCGCTTTCTCACGCGATACGGCAGCGAGACGAAAATCAGCAAAAAATCGCCGTGGCTAGCGTGGTTCGCGTAGTAAATTTTAGTACCGTCTCCGATATTTAAAAGCTCCTGCGGCGGCCGTACGCCCGTGATAAATATCGTGATACGGCAAAGGATAAAATCAAGCGCTGCAGCTAAAAACTCTTTCATCCTGTATCCTTTTTACTCTTTTACTTTTCAAATTCACTTTTTACGGTGCCCTCAATTTTACGGTTGCGTGCGGCAAATAAGCTTCTTGCCCACCTTGCCGAAAACGAGCGTTTAGACATAAATTTGAGGCGATTAAAGCCGATACGGTTTTAAGTAACGCCTGCAATTTGCCGCTTTTGCTACTTGCCTTTGATTTCACCGACTTTAATAAAACGCTCGAAATTAACCGAGCGCGTTTTGCGCGCCTAGCGTCTTTTAAAACGTCTAAATTAAGCGGACAAATTCGCCGTGATATTTTATCCTCGCCTCAAAAAATCTCGTAAATTTAAACAAGATCAAATTTATAACGATTGCGTGCCCGCGTCGAGGCGAGCTTAAAACTTTTGCAATTATATCAAATTTAGGCGAATTTACCTTGCGTCGATTTTGGAGATAGCTATTAAATTTATCCTCGTCCGAGGCGCCTTATTCCCAGCTTTCTAGTCCCATCCTCACGCGGTTTGCGCAAGTAAGCGCGAGTAAAAATATCGCGGCGTAAAGTACCCCGCTAAACCACTCCGGTAGTCGCCCAGATAGCGCATATACCGTACCGATAAGCCCGAATATAAACGCGCGGTCGCTCTTGCCCATAGGCCCGTCGTATCGCCTGCCGCAACCGTGCACCTGCCCTAGGACGCCCAAAAACTCACTCATAAAAGATAGAAAGATAACGAGCACGATAACGCCCCAGTCAAACGGCGCCATGAAGGCAAACGGCAGATACAGCGCGGCGTCCGAGATGACGTCCGTGGCTTCGTTTAGGTAGCCGCCCAGCGGGCTTTTTTGATTAAACTCGCGAGCCAGCATGCCGTCGATGGCATTTAGCGCCATACGCAAAAACATCCAAACGGGCAGCAGAAAGAATAGCGTCGAAATTTCGGCGAATTTTATCAGAAGTCCGCCCAGCAGAACGGAAATGACGCAGGCTGTGATCGTGACTTGATTTGCGCTGACGCCCGCGCCGTGAAGACGTCTTACTAACGGACGAAGTAAATTTTGAAATTTGGGCTTTAACTCGTAAATCGTCATGAGGACTCCGAAAATTTGATTTTCGTATTGTCGCTTAAAAATGCTTGGAGGCAGATTAAATGTGTGGCCGGCTTTTGTGTGAGCTTTTTAATCGTCGATTTTTAAAAGCATTAGGATGGCGAAATGAACGATGAAAATATAAGTAAATTATCTCTTCTATCATTGCCGTGATCGGCACTCAATTTTTTTGGTGCGGGCTCGCGACGGTAAAAGTAGTGTTTGCGGCACGATGATAGGCAGCGTGGTAATCTCCATTATGGAAAGCGTACGGTGCAATCATCGCCATATCAGTATCCATCTTCGCTCAATTCTTCTATTCGGGCCGCAAAAATTTATAAATCGTATGGGATTTCATCGCGATAGATTTCAAACTTCGCCCTCCGCCGCAAATGTAATAAACCCTGCGGCAAAGTCCATAAGACCTTGTCGCGAAAATTCTAAATCATAGCGACGCCGAGCCGGGAAGAGTGCTTTTAAATTTCAAAATTTCGCGGCGGCGCAAAGCCTCCATATTTGCGGATTTAAGGTCAAATTTAAAATTTAATCCTGCCAGATATTTTCGTTTAATTTCAGACTTTTTACGATGGAGAGAAAGAATAGAAGCTCGTGCTTGATAGACGCGGCGGGATCAAAGCTAAATACGCTGCGATCCACGCTAGGCTCGAAACTATCGTATCCCGTGCGGATGAAAATATAGACGTTTCTACCAGAAAAGCTTAAACTGATCGGTCCGCCGGCACCGCTTCTAAAGCGAAGCAAGCGCCGCATAAAGGCGGGTGTGAGGGCATACATTGCAGACACCGCATCGGCGCTATATACGCTAAATGCGGAGCTAAACTCGCTATCGTCCATCGCGATCTTCTTAAGTCCGCCAAGCGTTGGCCTAGCGCTGAGCGAAGGCAGGATCACCGCCACCGAGTTTACGCGCTTTTTAAATTCTGCGTAGAAAAAGATCCCCCTGCTGCTACGTCGTTCGTCAGTATGAGTCACGCAAACATCCGCAAAACTGAAAAATACTCCGTCATAAACGCCGGAAATTTTATCTTCGCAATCAAAATAGCTTATACCGTCCACAAATAGGCCGCTAGCGCGCAGATACGCCGGCCGAAACGAGCCTGAAATTTCGTAGCGATAACCTAGGCTTGCAATATAGGGCGCAATATATTGGTGTTTAAAGGCGCGGACGAATTTTTTGGATCTGTTGTATTTGATCCGCTCCAGCGCGGCATCTGCGATATTAAACAAAGAAAGGCAGATGGTTACGAGTGCGATGACGAAGCGCAAGGTATCATTCTCGCACATTTCTACGCCTTTGGCAAGCATCCACAGCAAGGTGCAAAAGATAAATACGCGCACTATATTTGCATCTTTATTCACTACTCTAAAAGAGATGCTGCCGCAGCTAAATATCACTATAATCCAGCAGAGACCTACTGCTGCTTCTTGATCTCTAAAATTGAAAAATAGCCACAGCGCCGAGGCCAGCACCGCTAGTGCTATTATCGAAAACGCCGTGCCTTTGCGCTGCTCCGCCTCCTCCAGGATGTCGAGCCTTAGTTTTTCCAGTTCGTTTGCGGTCATCTTTCTCTTTCTAAATTTAGCTAGCAAATTTTAAAGCTTAGCCTTGAACCGCCTCTAAATTTAAAGAACTAAGCTTTAAAATTTATAAAATTCCGCGGAATTTCGCTCTTTAAATTTAGCGTAAAATTTAGCTTTGGCACAAAATTTCTACGATCACCTGCGGCAATAGCTCATGCTCGATTTCGTGGATTTTGGCTTCGTAAGCCTCAAGGCTCATTCCCGCGCTCTTTTCAAACGCTCGCTGAGCGATGATCGCACCGCCGTCAAGCTCCTCGCTGACCCAGTGCACGCTCACGCCGCCCACCTTCATATCGCTCTCAAAGCTCTGCTCTATCGCATGCGCGCCCTTAAAAAGCGGCAGCAGCGACGGGTGCAAATTTATCGCGCGAACCCTGCTCGTAAAAACGGGCGTGAGAATCCTCATAAAGCCCGCAAGCACCGTAAGCTCCGCGCCGCTTTTTTCGATCTCGCGCACGAGCGCGGCGTCAAATTCCTCGCGGCTAGCGAAGTCTTTATGATTTAGGATCACGCTTTTAAGCCCGAATTTTGCGGCCTTTGCGATACCTCCCGCGTCGGCTTTGTTGCTTAGCGTTAGCACGACTTCGATCTTGGTTTCACCAAAAATTTTGCCGTGCAGCTTCTGCAGGATCGCCTCCAAATTTGAGCCGCTGCCGCTAAAAAGCACGGCGAGCTTTTTTACAGCCATTTTACCTCCTCGATGAGATCGAGCGGATTTAGCGCGTAGGAGTTTTTGGCGAAGGCTCGCGCGGCGAGCGCGTGGGCTAGGACGCCGCAGATTGAGGCTTGCAGAGGCGAGTAGCCTTGCGCGAGCAGCCCGCCGATGAGCCCTGCGAGTACGTCGCCGCTGCCGCCCTTTGCGAGCGCGGCGCTACCCTTGTCGCAGACGTAGATGATGCCCGCTTGGGCGATGAGCGTGTTTGCGCCCTTTAGCACGAGCACGCCGCTAAATTTATCGCTCCACGCCTGCGCAAGCTCGAAGCGCCGCTCTTGCAGCTCGCTCACGCTAAGATCTGCGATGCCCGCGATCTTTAAAAGCGAGCAAAACTCCTTCGGATGGGGCGTTATGATTAAATTTGAATTGGCGTTTAGCAGGCTTAAAATTTCGCGCTCGTAGCACAGATCGGCGTCGATGACGCAGCTTTTGTCCCGCAGCGCGGCAAGATCGATCTTCCGCTTCCCGAGACCACAACCGCAGACTACGACCCGCGCGGCATCAAATGAGCTTTTTTGCATCAAAATCGGGCTTAAGTTTAATGGCTCATCGCTAACGACGCTAACGAGCCCGCTGCCGATCGCGTGAGCCGCCAGAGCCGCCATCTGCGCCGCTCCGCTCATCTGCCCGCTTACGACGTAGGTGTGCCCGAAGTCGCCCTTGTTGGTGTTTTGCTTCCTGCGTAGCGGCAGCTTCAGATCGCTTTTTTGAAGCAGAAAATATTCGCTCCGCCCCTCAAAATTTAAGCGCGAAATTCCAAGATTTGCGACCTTGATCCGCCCTACATAATCCTTCGCCGTATCCGAAAACAGCGCGAGCTTGAGTGCGCCCATCGCGATCGTCAGATCCGCGCAAAACGCACCGCCTAAAATGCGCCCGCTCTTATTGATACCGCTTGGAATATCGACTGCGATTTTTAGGGATTTTGCGCTATTTGCGAGAGATAAAATTTCACAAATTTCAGAGCTTAAGGCTTTGTTTAAGCCGCTTCCGAAAATTCCGTCGATTATGCAGTCTGCGTTTGTAATCTCATCGTGCAGGATGCTCGGCTCGCCGCATTCGTCGCCTAGATCACTGCATTCGTCGCCGTGCTCCGCGATCTCAAATTTAGCACCCGTAAATTTCGCGCTTAATTTATCGCCGCCGCCTGAAATGTCCGTGCCGCTTGGGCTTTCGCGCTCGCCCTCACAAGAGCCAACGTCCTTTAAATAGGAGCCGCCTACGCTTTCATGCGCGCAGGCATCCTTGCTAGACGCGCCCTCTACGTGCCCGCAATCGTCTTTTGCGCTCGCGATGTTGATAAATCTAACGCCCGCAGCCCGCGCCGCATCAGCTTGAAATTTACCCGCCGCGCTTCTGTTTTGAAGCACGCAAAGCGCGGTGCAGTTAAAATCTCCGCTTAGCTTTCGCAGCGCCGCCATCGCGTCCGCGCCGTTGTTTCCGCCGCCGCAAAGCGCCAAAATGTGCGAGCCCTTTTTGAGCCGCTTTCTGATCTCGCGCTCGATCCTGCCGGCGGCATTTTCCATTAAAATTTGCTCACTCAGTCCAAATTTCGCGCTAGCCCGCGCGTCAAGCCCCTCGGTGCTAAAGAAAATTTTTTTCAAATTTCGCTCCTTATGCGAAAGCTAAGAGCCTCCAAAATATGCGCCTTGGCGATGATCTCGGCGCCTGCTAGATCGGCGATCGTGCGCGCGAGCTTTAGCGTTTTATTTACGCCGCGTTGCGAAAGATCGTAGCGGGTGATCGCCGTTTGCAAAACCTCTCGCGCAGCGCTTTCGCAGACGCAAAATTTTTCAGTTTCCTCGTCGCGTAGCTTTGCGTTTAGCTCGCTCTGTCCGCGAGCCTTTTGCGCGCGAAACGCCCGCAGCACCGCATCCGCCATCTCCTCGCTGCAAACGTCGCTTCTATCGTCCGCGCCGGTTTCGTCCATCGCGACGTATATGTCGATGCGATCGAGCAGCGGCGCGGAGATCGTGTTTTTGTAGCGCCTGATATCGTTTAGCGAGCAGGTGCAGGTGAGGTTTTTGGAGAATAGATTTCCGCACGGGCAGGGATTTTGCGCCGCGACAAAGATAAATTTCGTTTGGTATTCGACCTTGGAATTTACGCGCGAAATTAAAATTCTATTATCCTCTAGCGGCTCGCGCAGGCTTTCTAAAATTTGCTTGCCGAAGTGCGGCAGCTCGTCGAAAAACAGCTCGCCGCCGTTTGCGAGCGCGACCTCGCCGATCTTTGCGCCGCTACTGCCGCCGCCGAAAATCGAGCTGCGCGTGCTGGTGTGGTGTGGTGAGCGGAAGGGGCGCAGTGCGCTAAAATCGACGTCTTTGTTATTTAGCGACTCGTAGGCGCACGAGAGTAGCACTTCGCCTAGGCTCTGCGGAGGCAGAATTCTGGCTATCCGCTTGGCGCACATACTTTTGCCGCAGCCGGGGCTGCCCTCAAAGAGGATATTGTGCATGCCGCACGCGGCGATCAGGCTCGCGCGCTTGGCGCGCTTCTGTCCTTTGACGTCTTTGAAATCGAGCGAAAAATCGCGGTTGGGGACGTAAGCTTGCCCGTCAATCTCCACGACGTTTTTAAAAAGCGGATGGGTTTCTCGCATGAGCCTGCTTGCGGCGAACTCCTCGTCTAAAAAAAATCTGACCGCGTCGCTTAGGCTATCTACGGCATAAACGTCGTAGTTTGGGATCGTGCAGGCTTTTAGAGCGATGCTTTGCGGCACTAAAATTTTAGCGCGCTTCACCTTCGTGCTTAAAAAAAGCAGGATCGAAAAGAGGCTCGCCGTGCTCTTTAAACTGCCGTCTAAACCGAGCTCGCCGAAGACAAAGAAATCGCCGTCTATGCGCTCTTTTTGCAGCGCGATTAGAAGCGCGATCGCAAGATCGAAGTGCGAGCCGTTTTTGGGCGTATCGGAGGGGGAGAGATTTATGATGATTTTGGACGCGGGAAATTTAAAATTTAAGCTCATAAGCGCGGCTTTAACGCGGCTTTCGCTCTCTTTTATCGTAGCTCCCGCAAGGCCTACGATATTAAATCCCGGCAGCCCCCGCACAAATGTCGACTCGACCTCTACGGGGATCAGAGCATCCGTGAAGGCAGCGCATTTTAGGGATTTCATTTCGATTTTTCTTTTAGGCTTTTTTTGAATTCTTTATCAAATTTTTTGCGTTTGTTGTATCCGATGCGCTCGATAAAAAGATGTCCGTCGAGGTGGTCCATCTCGTGCTGGATACAGACGGCTAGCAGCTCGCTAGCGTCCATTTGGCGGGTATTGCCGGCGCGGTCTTGAAATTGCACCGTAATAAACTCGGCGCGCGTGACGTCCTCATAAAAGCCCGGCACCGAGAGGCAGCCCTCCTGGTAAACGACCTCGCCTTCCTTTTTTAAAATTTGCGGATTGATGATCTCGATGAGGTCCTTTTTGTCTTGGATTTTTTCCTCATTGGCTAAATTTATGATCAAAGCGCGCACAGGCCTTCCTACCTGGATGGCGGCAAGACCTATGCCGTTTTTTGCGATCATCGTCTCATACATATCGTCCAAAAACTTACCTAGCGCCGCATCGAATTTAACGACCTCGGTCGATCTTTGATAAAGCTTTTTATTCGGATAGGTAAGGACGTCCAGAATCATCTATTTAAAGCTCTTTTGAAGTACTTGATCGATCAGCCCGTATTGCACGGCATCCTCGGCGCTCATGAAAAAGTCGCGATCGGTGTCCTTTTCGACCTGCGCGAGATCTTTGCCGGAATTTTGCGAAAGGATGTTATTTAAAATTTCTTTCATTCGTAAAATTTCTTTGGCTTGGATCTCGATGTCGGTAGCTTGGCCCTGCGCGCCGCCGAGGGGCTGGTGGATCATTATGCGCGAGTTTGGAAGCGCGTAGCGTTTGCCTTTGGCTCCACAGCTTAGCAAAAACGCCCCCATCGACGCCGCTTGACCGATACAGATCGTGCTTACGTCGGGTTTGATGTAATTCATCGTGTCATAAATGCTAAATCCGCTCGTAACCACGCCGCCCGGGGAGTTGATGTATAGATAGATATCCTTATCCGGATCCTCCGCCTCCAAAAACAGAAGCTGCGCGACGATCGAGCTTGCCACCGCGTCGTCGATCTCGCCGCTAAGCATTACGATACGGTCTTTTAGTAGCCTCGAGTAGATATCGTAGCTGCGCTCTCCGCGGCCGGTCTGCTCTATAACGTAAGGAATCACCATTATTCGCCTTTCGCTTCTTTTTTGCCTTGCTTCGTGAAGATGTCGTTAAATAGCTTCTCCTCGATCAGCGCCATTTTAACGGCCGGCAGCATGCCGTTGTTGCGGTATCTATTTAGATGCTCCTTCGGATCGGCGCCGTAGGTGTAGGCCTCCATATAGACCGCTTGGACGAGCTCCTGATCGCTCACGTCGATCTTGCGTTGTTTAGCTAGCTCGTCGATTAAGAAGGTAAGTTTTACGCTGTTTTCGGCCGCCTTTCTAAACTCTTCGCGCTTTTTATCCAGGGCGTCTTTGTTGTTTTTAAATTCCTCGATCTGCTCCTTTGAAAAGCCGCTCCAGGCGTTGTTAAACTGCAAATTAATCTCCTGCTCGACGATCGCTTTTGGAAGCGCGAAGTTAAATTTCTCGGCGAGCGCGTCGGCAAATTTAGGCTTTAGATCCTCGTTTATCAGCTTTTGAAGCTTATCGTTTTTGATGCGCTCTTTGATGCGCGCTTCAAATTTCTCCTTGCTCGGCTCTTTCTCGCCCGGAAGCGCTTGCTTTAGCTCCTCCTCGCCGAGCTCTTTGGCAGGTTTTTTAGCCTGAATTTCATGAAGTTTGACTTTAAAAATCGCGTCCTTGCCGGCTAAGCTTTTCGCGCCGTAATCTTGCGGAAATTTAACTGCTACGTCGCGCTCTTCGCCCACTCTAAGTCCGATCATTCCGTCTTCAAAGCCCGGGATAAATTGATTTGAGCCGATCTGAAGGACGTAATCCTGCGCCTTGCCGCCGTCGAATGGCTTGCCGTCCACGAAGCCTTCGAAGTCGAATTTTGCAAAATCGTCTTTGGCTAGAATTTTTTTGTTGGTTTTAGAAAGCGGAGCGATCATCTGCAAAAATTCCTCTACTTTCTCGTCGATCTCTTTTTGAGTAACGCGTGGGCTGCTAAATTTAGGAATCAGCTCCTCGTATCCCTCGACGCTAACCTCGGGCCTGAAAGAAATTTCGATCTCCACGTCAATGTCACCTTCTTTTTCGTCAAATTTAGAAAAGACCGGCTCGGATAAAATTTCATCTTGTTTTTTCTTTAAAATTTTAAGAGACTCATCGATCATATCTTTAAGAAGCTCCTGCTTTGCGTCGCCCTCAAGCTGCTTGCCGTATCGCTTCAAAACCACTGCGGTAGGCACTTTACCCTGTCTGAATCCATCGATTCTTAGCTGCTTGGAGGCCTTTTTGGCTAGCTCTTCTACTTTGGCTGCGATCTGCTTTGCTTCGATCTTGCTCGCAGCTACCGCATTCGCGGCGTCTTTCATTTTTGCTTTTACTTCCATAAAATTCCTTTAGAAAATTTAAAAATAGCGAATAATATATCAAAAAATTTCTTATTTAAAGTATAAATTCCTAAAATTTGCCGAGCCTAAGCGGTTTGTATTTATCAAAATTTTAAAATTTTAAAAGCCTGCCTTAAAATTTAAAGCGGGCTTGAGGTTAAAATTTTACCGATACGTTAAACATAAACTGCCGCGCGTAGCCCATCTGAATAGGTATCACGCTCGTGGTCGTGCCGGTTGAGGATGAGGTGTAGTATTTTTTGTCGGTCAAATTTTTGACGTTGAACGAAAAATTCGTATCATAGCCCGAAATTTTAGTATCGTAGCTCACGAAGGCGTCATAAACTACGGCGTGAGGCAGCTTAAACGCCGTTCCTGCGGGCACGCTCGGTAGATTCGTGCGCATATAATAGGTGTACCACGAGCCGAAGTATCGCGCACCACCGCCAAGCCTAAGCCCCTTTGCGCCTAGATGCGCAAAATCGTAGTTGGCAAATAGGCTTGCTTGGTGCTTCGGCGTCGCTTCCAGCGGTTTGCCGATTAGCACCGCAAAAGCGCCGTCGTCCTCGCGCACCCTCGTTTTGGTATATGCATAGCTCGCTGACATGCTAAGTCCCTGCGTCACGCGCCCGTTTATATCGAGTTCAAATCCTCGCGAGCGAGCCTTGCCGATCGTCTCACTTATATTATTTACCGTCCGCAGGATGTTTCTTTTATCGATATTAAACACCGCCGCACCCGCAGTGACTCGATCGTTTTGAAATTTAGTGCCGAGCTCCACGGATTTGCCTTCCTCCGGCTTTAGATCGCCGCCTATCGCCTCGCCTATGGACATCTGCGGCGTGAAGCTTTGCGCGTAGTTAGTATATACTGACCACTGTGGGCTTAACAGGTACAAAAGCCCGCCCTGATAGGTCGTAGCAGCCTTTTTCTGATCGGTGCTGTTCGGCCCTTGCCAGCTTTGCTTGGCTACTTGATCGTAAAATTCCCTACGCACGCCCAAAGAAAGTATCAACTCGTCGGTTAAATTTATATTATCTTGGGTGTAAAGCCCGATCGTTCTTAGCTTTTGATATTGTATTTTTGGCTCTCTATCGTTCGTTAGGACGGCGCCCGAAGCGGTCTGCCCGGTAAGCATATTGATGCGCCCTGCGGTGCCTTTTAGCGCGCCCGGGCGGTATCTGTAGTAGTTTTTGTAATCCGTGCCGAAAAGGACGTCGTGCTTAAGCGGGCCCGTTTCAAATTTGCCGTTTAGCGTGACGCTTGCTGCGTGCGTGCGGTGTATGAAATTATCGTAGTAGTTATACGATCGCGTCGTGCCGGTAAGGCCTTGGGGCGTGAATGGATTGTTCGGACGGACGTAGCCGTATTCGTGCTTACTGCGCGAGAAAGCATAGGCGCCTTTTAATATCCAATCCTCGTTAAATTCCTTCTCAAAGCCGAAATCAACCGTATCGAGTTTGCTTTGTAGTTTATTTACCGGCTCGTCGAAGCGGACTTTGCCGCTGCCGTAAATTTTACCCGTACTCGGCACTAAAAACGCGCCGCGATCCACCGGATCGGTAGAGCGGCTATGGGTGTAGCCTAAGCTTATCGAATAATCATCTCCTTGATACGCAAGCGACGGCGCAAAGAGCGTGTTTTTTATACCGCCGAAATTTCGCCAATAATCCTTCGCGTAGTAATCGAATATAAATCTATACGCAAAGCCGCTATCTGCAATCGGCCCTGTAGTATCAAATCCCGCGTCCCAATAGTTGCGATTGCCCAGCCCGCCCCAAATTTCATTTATAAACTCATACTGCGGCTTTTTGGTTACCATGTTTATGACGCCGCCTGGTTGCTGCGCGCCGTAGAGCATGCTCGCGGGCCCTTTTAGAACCTCGACGGATTGAATGGTTTTGTTGAAATTGTGCATCACGGCGCCCGGCACGCCGTTGCGCATAATCGAGCCGTCGCGACCCTCGCCAAAGCCACGCTTGATGATCGCATCGAAAATATTTCCCGTCGTATTTGCATAGCTTATGCCGCTTACGTTTTGCAGCGATTCCGCTAAGGTCTCTGGCTTTTTGTCCTTTAGATGCTGCTGCGTTACGACGTTTACGGTTTGCGGAATTTCTAAAATTCTCTTAGTCGTCTTGCCAATCTCGCTGCGTACGGCGCGATAACCGTCGTCGTTATTCGCCCATTCTACGACCTCGATATCGCCTAGGTTTTCGCCCGAGGCGGAGTTTGCTGCGGCGTTTTGTTCGGCGCAAGCAAAAGAAAAAAGCGCCAAAGCCGCGCCAAAACTCATCTTAAATTTCATTACTGAACTCCTTTTAGATAAAGCTTATCAAAACGGCGGATTTTAAACAAAAATTTCTTAAATTTAAATATATTATCATTAACATAATGAGATTGATAAAATTTCGCGCGGAATTTTAAAATTTATCAGCGTTATAAAAGGCGTTTTTGAGTAATATCGCGCATCGATCTTTAAGGAATTGCTAAAAATGGACGAAAAAAGCCGAGCTAAATTTGAAAACTGCGTGTCGCAGATGCTTGAAATTTTAGGCGAGGATCCGAAACGCGACGGGCTTGCGAAGACGCCCGAGCGCGTGGCCAAAGCCTATGAGTTTCTAACTAGCGGCTACGAGCTGGATCCAAAAGAAATTTTAAACGACGCGCTGTTTGAGAGCAGCAACAATGAGATGGTTTTGATAAAAGATATAGAATTTTATAGCCTTTGCGAGCACCATCTGCTGCCGATTATAGGGCGCGCGCACGTCGCGTATATCCCGAATAAAAAGGTCGTGGGGCTTAGCAAAATTCCGCGTATGGTAAATATTTTCGCGCGCAGGCTGCAGATCCAAGAGCAGCTTACCGAGCAGATCGCAAGCGCAATCCAAGAGGTGATCCATCCGCTCGGCGTGGGCGTGGTGCTGCAGGCGCGGCACATGTGTATGGAGATGCGCGGCGTGCAAAAGATCAACTCGACCACGACTACGTCGGCACTGCGAGGGCTTTTTATCAGCCGAAACGACACGCGCAAGGAATTTTTCGATCTAATAAATTCTCCGAAAACTTTTGGTTTTTAAAACGGCAAGCGTTAAAGAAAAATTTAGCAATTATGTTATATTATCGTGCGAAATTGATAAAAGAGCGAAATTGTCTGATTAAATTTCAGACAAATTTTAGAAAGGAATTTTATGCAGCGCGTTTATTTAGATAATAACGCCACTACTATGGTCGATCCCGAAGTTTTTGAGGAGATGAAACCATTTTTTTGCGATAAATATGGCAATCCAAACTCCCTTCACAGCTTCGGCAGCGAGACTCACCCCGCGTTAAGAACTGCGATGGATAGGCTCTATGCGGGACTAGGCGCTGCGGATGCGGACGATATCGTCATCACGAGCTGTGCGACCGAGAGCAATAACTGGGTTTTAAAAGGAATTTACTACGATAAAATTCTAACCGGCGAGAAGGATAATATTGTCATAAGCTCCGTCGAGCACCCCGCAATCAGCGCGACCTGTGCTTTTTTAGAAAAAATTTGTGGCGTAAAGATCACACGTCTTGGCGTCGATAAAAACGGACAGATCGATCTTGACGAGCTTAGCGAAAAGATCAACGACAAAACCGCGCTTGTTAGCGTGATGTGGGCAAATAACGAAACCGGCACGATCTTCCCCGTTAAACAGATCGCGCGTATCGCACACGAACGCGGTGCGCTATATCACGCCGACGCGGTGCAGGCCGTAGGTAAGATAAGGGTAAACGTGCGCGATGCGGATGTGGATTTTTTAAGCCTTTCCGGGCATAAATTTCACGCTCCAAAGGGCGTCGGCGCACTCTACATAAAAGATAGTAAGCCGCTTACGAGCCTGCTTCACGGAGGAGAGCATATGGGCGGACGCCGCAGCGGCACGCTAAACGTCGCAGGCATCGTGGGGCTCGGCAAAGCTTTGGAGCTAGCGAATAAATTTATGGATTTTGAGCGCACTCAGGTAAGCAGGCTGCGCGATAAGCTGGAGGATGCGCTTTTGCAAATTCCAAACGTAGGCGTCGTGGGCGATCGCAGCATCCGTGTGCCAAACACCATCCTTGCCTCGATCCAAGGCGTCGAGGGAGAGGCGATGCTGTGGGATCTAAATAAAGCAGGTATCGCCGCTTCTACAGGCTCTGCGTGTGCGAGCGAGGCGCTCGAGAATAACCCGATAATGGAAGCGATCGGCGCGGATAAGGAACTAGCGCATACGGCG
Organism: uncultured Campylobacter sp.; assembly: GCF_938031315.1. Lineage (GTDB taxonomy): Bacteria > Campylobacterota > Campylobacteria > Campylobacterales > Campylobacteraceae > Campylobacter_B. Next base: position 1,874 of record NZ_CALHHT010000512.1, on the reverse strand, counting down.
CTAAGGCTTTCGCTGTCGCGCTTTACGACGGAGGCGGAGATCGATTATGCGATCGAGCATATAGGTAAGGCTATCGCTCGTCTGCGCGGGATTTCAAGCACGTTTGCTTATGCACCGCAAGGTTATGAGAAAAATAAAGGATAAAAAATGGCAAAAAATAGTTTGATAAATGGCTCGATCTGGGAGCAGTACTCGCAAAAAGTGCAGGAGCGTATGAATAATCCTCGCTATATGGGCGAGATCACCGAGGAGGAAGCAAAGGCTAGAGGTGGTAAGCTAGTGGTCGCTGACTTCGGCGCCGAGAGTTGCGGCGATGCGGTGCGGCTGTACTGGCTGATAGATCCTAAAACCGATAGAATTTTAGACGCAAAATTTAAAAGCTTCGGCTGCGGCACGGCGATTGCGAGTTCGGATACAATGGCTGAGCTTTGTATCGGAAAGACCGTCGATCAAGCGGTAAAGATTACAAATTTAGACGTAGAGTACGCGATGCGCGATACCCCAGATGAGCCCGCCGTGCCACCGCAAAAGATGCACTGCTCGGTAATGGCATACGACGTCATTAAGCAGGCTGCGGCGAATTATAAGGGCGTCGATCCTGCGCATTTCGAGGATGAGATCATTGTGTGCGACTGCGCGCGCGTAAGCCTCGGCACGATCAAAGAGGTGATCCGATTAAACGATCTTCATACGGTCGAAGAGATCACGCAATACACCAAAGCGGGCGCGTTTTGTAAATCCTGCGTGCGCCCGGGCGGACACGAGGAGAAGGACTACTATCTGGTCGATATTTTAAAGCAAACCAGAGAGGAGATGGAGCGAGAGAGGCTTCAAGCTCAAGCCGAGGCGAGTGCCGCCACTAGCGCGAAAGCGGGAGCCGAGATGAGCTTTGAGCAGCTAAATTTGATCGGTAAATTTAAGGCTGTCGAAGGGGTGCTTGACGAGGATATCCGCCCGATGCTTCAGATGGACGGCGGCAATCTCGACGTCATCGATATCAGACCTGCAGACGACGGCAAAACGGACATATATATCCGTTATCTTGGCGCTTGTAGCGGCTGCGCTAGCGGTGCGAGCGGTACATTATACGCGATCGAAAATGTTTTACAAGAAAACCTTAGCCCAAACATCCGCGTAATGCCGATCTAGGGCTATTATTGCTACGGTTTGCATCTTGGCATAGTTTTTAGCGAAATTTTAAGAGCTTGGGCTTTTGCGCGATTGATGCAGTGCTAAATTTTGCCCCTTAGCTAAATTCGCAATTAGACGCTAAATCTGCGTAGAATTTCGCCGTTTGCTTTTAAAAATATCGCAAATTTCGCTAAGGTTTTTCTAGCGTGAAATTCATCTGTAAAATCTTGTTTATAAATTTAATTAAAAGAGCTTCTTATTTCGCTCGTGCAAGTTTTTTATGAGATTTCGTTTGTAAATTGGACATAGAATTTCTCCGCAAATTTTATCTTTTCATAAATTTCATCAAAAGTTGCCATTAATCTGTTCTCCTTGTTGTTTACTAAATTTATTTTATCATTACTTGTTTTCAAAAATATCTAACGATAAGTTCTCAACTGGATGTTCTTCAAAATCGGTTACAGTAAGTCCTAACAGACGTACTCCAGTTGCGAGCATCCCTTTTTCTGTTTCAAACAAGACACGACCAGTGTCGTAAATAACAATTTTATCATTAGTGCCTTGTTTTAGCTTCTTTCTTTTAGTAATTGTCTTAAAATTAACATCGCGAATCTTTAAAACAACACAATTTGCAAGAAAATGTCGCTTTTTTAACTTATTTTCAAGTTCACCGCTATAAGCTCGCAGTTTAGTTAAAGCTTCATTTTCATCAAATAAACTCTGATTAAAAGTTCGCTCAATCC
>NZ_CALHHT010000511.1 GCF_938031315.1 uncultured Campylobacter sp. | reverse complement strand
CGACGAAGATGATGCAGCACCTGCTCGAGCGATACGGCTCGCAAATGGGCGGCAACGTGGGCGTTCCACTCGCAAAGCTTGATAAAAGTGCCAAAATTTGGGTGCTGGAGACGAGCTCGTTTACGCTGCACTACACCAAACACGCGCGCCCCGACATCTACGTGCTGCTTGCGATCACGCCCGATCATCTTAGCTGGCACGGCGATTTCGCGGAGTATGAGCGCGCTAAACTCTCGCCGCTGCTAGCGATGCGCGAAGGCTCCGTGGCGCTGATCCCGCGCGCCTACGAAAGCTCCGCTGCCGCGCAAAACAGCCTAGCTCGCGTGATCTGCTACGAGAATGAAGCGGATCTGGCGCAAAAATTCGGCATCGATTTAGGCGAGATAAAATTCCGCACGCCGTTTTTGATCGACGCGCTTTTGGCGCTGTGCGTGGAGAAAATTTTATTCGACAGATGCGACGCCATGCGACTAAACGACTTCGTGATCGAAGGCAATAAGCTAGAGGAGTTTACCGACGCGCGCGGCAGGGTCTGGGTCAATGACACGAAGGCCACCAACATCGATGCGTGCGCGCAGGCGCTAAAGCGTTACGCGGGACGCAAAATACATCTGATCCTAGGCGGCGACGATAAAGGCGTGGATCTGCACCCGCTTTTTGCGGAGTTTAAAAAATACGATCTGCAAATTTACGCGATCGGCTCAAATACCGATAAAATCGTGCTTTTATGCGATGAATACAATCTTCCTTGCGTGCGCTGCGAAATTTTACAAACCGCGGTGAGCGAAATTTCGAAACGGTATTTAAACGGAGAAAATTTTTGCGAAAATGAAATTTCAAAAGGACGCTTAGGCGGCGAGAATTCCGTGGGAAATTTAATGCAGGATAAAATTTCGACTACAGAAAGCGCGAGCTCTTGCATGAACGCGAGCAGTGGCGGCACTTTAGGTTCGCAGAATTCTAAAAATTCTGTGGATTTTAAGAATTTCGTAAATTTCGCAAGCGAAATAGCGCTGTTAAGCCCTGCATGTGCCAGTTTGGATCAATTTAAAAGCTACGCTGAACGCGGCGAGCTATTTAAAAAACAGGTCGCGCAGCTTGGATAAATAGGCCTATCGAGGTTAGCCAGATCGAGCTGGGCTTTTTAATACAATTTGCAGTCGCATTTTAAAATTTAAACGCTTCTGCTGCGCGGATATATCTAAGTAAATCTAGCTGAAACATGCATCGCAACGTCGCATTATCGGCTTTAGCGCAATGCCTATAAAGATGCCGTTAATAAGTTTGACAAAGTGTGGATTTTTGATGCTAAATTTAACCAATCGCTCCCGACTGTCCGTTATACGCGCAAATTTATCTACTTTGCATAGCCCAAAACCAAGCATATAATTTGAAGTCGGCCAAATAATAAAATTTCACATCACTTTGTTTTTTTAGATCGATAGCCTATTTTGATTATTGCAAATTACTGCGCAAGCAATATTTTCGCTACTGAAATTTAGAAAATTTTAACTGAGTAAATTTGACCGTTTTCGAGCATAACGTGCAAAAATATAGCGAGAATCGAGGATTTTAACCGAGATTTAAGTATTGCATGGCTAAAATTACTCTTCTTTTTCGGTGGTTGGATAGCTCAGTCGGTAGAGCAGCAGACTGAAAATCTGCGTGTCGGCAGTTCGATTCTGCCTCTAACCACCACTTAATCTATTTTATCTTTTAATCGCTCTTTTTGTTTCTCTTTGTTGTTATGATGGTGCTTGCCTTAAATTCTGGTTATTTTTATGTTAATTCTGAGTATAATCGTTCTAAAAAATAGTCTTAATTAAGCGTTAAAGGCGAACGCGTAAAACTCATGGAATACAGGCAGAGACTGCAAAGTGAAATTTATGCAGTGCATGCAGCAAACTGCGCAGAATAATAAAATTTGTACTACATTCGTTTGCTCGCGCGAACTTGTTTAAATTTTACCCCCGAAGTAACCTATAAATTTAAAGCCAAATAAATCAAACACGAAATAAGATGAAGGTAAAGCCGAGAAAAAAGTACAAAAGTTAAAATTTCAAAGTCTGCAAAATTTATAATAAAAAAAGAGATAGAAAAAAATAAGAGCTATAAAATTTGTAAATTTACAATAGCAATGATTAGAAAAGAATACAACTATGTAAAACTATAAAGTTCATAAAACCTTATAAAAGGAGAAGTCCACCTTACACTCCTCCCCTTATTTTATATATTCTTTCTTATTACTCTCCCCTACCTTTCTTGCCTCTCTTACCTTTAGCCTTAGACGATCCCTCT
>NZ_CALHHT010000510.1 GCF_938031315.1 uncultured Campylobacter sp. | reverse complement strand
CACGCAAAAAGCGTTATCAGCTACGGCAAAATAAGCGGTGCGATGGGGAATTTCGCCCACGCTCCACTAGAGCTGGAAGAGCTAGTGTGCGAATATCTGGGGCTAAAGCCCGCTCCCGCATCCAATCAAGTCATCCAGCGCGATCGCTACGCGCAGGTAATGAGCGCACTTGCGATCCTGGCTTCCAGCTGCGAAAAGATCGCTATCGCAATCCGCCACTATCAACGCACCGAAGTTTATGAGGCAGAGGAATTTTTTAGCCCAGGTCAAAAGGGCAGCTCTGCGATGCCACACAAACGAAATCCCGTGCTTAGCGAAAATGTAACGGGGCTATGTCGTATGATCCGCAGCTTTGCAATACCCGCGATGGAGGACGTAGCGCTATGGCACGAACGCGACATCAGCCATAGCTCAGTCGAGCGATTTATCCTCCCTGATGGCTTTATAACTGCTGATTTTATGCTAAATCGCTTGACAAGCTTGATCGAAAAACTGCTCGTATATCCCGAAAATATGATGAGAAATCTAAATTTAACCGGTGGGCTCGTGTTTTCGCAGCGCGTGCTGCTAGAACTGCCTAAACGAGGAGTTAGCAGAGAGGATGCTTATAAAATCGTGCAGCGTAATGCGATGAAGGTCTGGGCGGATCTGCAAGAGGGCAAAAAAGCTATAGATGAGCAAGGGCATAGCCTATTTTTACAAAATCTGCTCGCAGATACAAAGCTGCGAGAAAAGCTAAGCGAAAGCGAGATCAAAGAGTGCTTTGACTACGGATATTACACCAAAAACGTGGACGCGATTTTCGCTAGGGTTTTTGGCAAATAGCAGACACGTGGCTTGCTATTTTAAAGCTCCGAGCAAGCCTATAAAATATAGCGAAGCGGCTAGAAATTTATGTTTGCGCCGAAGTATTTTAAAAACAGCGATTGAAATTTTAAAATTTTTACAAAGACAAAATTTTAGTAAAAGCGTAGCGCTTGCGGATAAATCTGGCATCTAAATCCGCACGACAGGCATCCACCACTTTTACCGCGAATTTTTCTACGCTTGCGACTAACATTAAAATCATAAAAATTTAATGCTTTAAAACGTTAAAATTCTTAGGTGTAGTAGTTTTAGAATTTTACCGCAAAATTTAAGTGCTAATCCCGAAGATGTAAATGCGAGATTTCCATAAAGCAAAATGGCATTTCTGCGTCGGACTCAAGCTAGGAGTCGTGAGATATACGAAGCAATTATGAAACAAATTTAAAATGGCAAATGGGGACATTGATAAAATTCCGCTTTTTCAACTTGAAAATATAACGATTCTTAGAAAAAAGCAGATTGAGTAAAATTTCATAAATTCCATCAATTTAAGCGCTTAGCAGATGGCACCAAAAATAGGAAATTAAGCTTGGATAATGATATTTTTAAAAATTTTAAAATTTTATATGCGCAAGCGGGTAAAATTTGACGTCTAGTACCG
>NZ_CALHHT010000509.1 GCF_938031315.1 uncultured Campylobacter sp. | reverse complement strand
AAAGTGTCACCTGGAGCAAAGAGGAAAACGGCGGATTAAAGACGGTTAAGATGGTTTGCGACGTGGATACGGAGAAAGCGATAGCAAATATTGTAGAATCAAATAAAAAGCGCGAACAAGATATGTTGAGCCGTATTTTAGATAGCGCTATGATCTTTTATGGAGGAAAGACTTATGATAAGCAAGATCTGCTTAAGATAGCGAATGAGCATTGCAAAATAAACGATGCGAAATTTCAAGAAACGCTCAAGACTAAAGGGAAGATAGATTATGACGATCAACAAATGCTAGTTGATTGTGACGATAAGTTAAAAGATGAAATACTAAAGCCCGGCGATTCTAGAATTAACGAAACAAATTCTATGGGTGATATTATGATGTTTTTAAAAGAAGCTGTTTATTTGTCTCAGCTAACGCCTGAACAAGAAAAAGCTCAGCTAGGAAAAGCGGCAAAGCTATCATCCTCTACGATTGAGCTAAATTTCGTATTAAATGCCGACAAGAGCGTAAGCCTGTCCAATAAATTTAAATTTACTAAAGACGGTAAGGAAGATCCTAATAATAGAATAAGCTCAAAAAAGATTCTTTCGGGCTTCTACGAAAGATAATAAGCGCCTTATCTCGCGGCTAAATTTGATGAAATTTTAAAATTTAGCCGCCTTTTTTATATCAAAATTTCATTCAAAATTTTACGCGCGGTTTTAAATTTAAAACGCAAGACCCTCTCTCGTCGTCGAGGTTAATTTTAAAATTTAGGCTTTATTGCGGCGCACTTTGCCTCGCCGATCAAGCAAGCTTGCTGCTGCGTTAATCAAACAGCGAGGGTTGCAGCGATTTGATCTTGTAGCTTGCGCGGTGAAAAGGCGTGAGCCCGTATTGCTCGATCGCCGCGATGTGTGCGCGCGAGCCGTAGCCTTTGTTTTGCGCGAAGCCGTATTGCGGATAGCGCTGCGAAATCTCATGCATCGTGCGGTCGCGCGTGACTTTGGCAAGGATGCTCGCCGCGCTTACTTCGGCGATTTGCGCGTCGGCCTTTACGAGCGTCTGAAGCCCGCGTACGCCGAAGGTTGCGTTGCCGTCGTAGATGATCTGTCCGCTAAAATCGGTAAAATATGCGATAATCTGCTCAAGCGCCGATCTTAGACATGCGCTGAGTCCGATCTCATCGACCTGCGCGCTTGAAATTTCGACGATTTTGTAGCGCGAGTTTTTGATGATCAGGGCGTAAAGCTCCTCGCGGCGCTTTTCGCTTAGTTTTTTACTATCGGCAAGTCCTGCGATCTCGCGCTGCAGCACACAGCCCGCGACGCAAAGCGGTCCTGCAAGACAGCCGCGCCCAGCCTCGTCGATGCCGCAAATTTGCCCGCTCATTGCGCGTCCTTTCGCACGACTGGCGCGGCGCCGCTTAGCAGGTCGTGTAAATTTAATCTATCTTTGCGAAAAAAGCAGATCAAAAGCCCGATGACGCTAAAGCCTGCAAATACGAAGCACGCAAAGCGAGCTAGCGCCCTAAAAAAGCTTACTTTGCGTCCGCTGCGAACGTCGATGAGGTAAAGCCCCGCGAGCTTATAGCCCGGCGTCTGGGCGCTGCGGGCGTAAAATGCCGCGCAAATCGCGCCGTATGCGAGCCAGATAAGCGCGATCGCGGCTTGGTTACGCCACAGAGCTTCTTTTGAGCCCAAGATGAGATAGGTAACGCCGTAGAATAGGGGCATCGCGATGATGAAAAGATCGACGATGAAGGCCTTTACGCGCAGAAAGATCGGTGAAATTTTAGCTTTTTGTTTTGCCATTTTGCTCCGTTTTGGATTAAATTTTAAAATTCCGTCGCGCTAAAGCCGAAGGGTAAAATTTAATCTCGTTGTGGTTTGTTAGCGGCAATCGGCGCCTAGTTTCCGCGACTGCCGGGCTTGATCGCCTTGCTTCCGGCAGCACAGAGCGGGCAGGCATCGGGCTCGTAAATTTCAAACTCGAAATTGCCGAGCGCAAAAAACGGCTTATCTGCAGGTAGCTTGGCACCCGCTTTCGCGCTGCTACCTGCTAAATTTGCGACCTTGCAAAATCCGCGATTGGCAAGCGCGGCAAAGCCTACGACCTCACCGCCGAGGTTTTCGATGAGCCTCGCGCTCTCAAGCGCCGAGCCGCCCGTCGTGATGATATCGTCGCAGACGATAAATCTCTCGCCCTTATGCACCTCAAAGCCGCGGCGTAGGCTCATCACGCGATCTACGCGCTCGGTAAAGATGAAGCGCTTTTTCGCCGCGCGAGCTAGCTCGTAGCCCGCTAAAATTCCGCCCAGCGCGGGCGAGCAGACGCTGTCAAACTCTACGCCCGCTCTTTCGATGATCGCGGCAAGTTCGTCTGCGAGCTGTCCCGCGAGCTGTGGGTTTTCTAATACCTTGGCGCTTTGGAGGTAAAACTGCGAGTGGTTGCCGCTTGAAAGCAGAAAATGCCCCTGCAAATACGCGCCCGCGCCTCTGTAAATTTGCTCTAAATCCATCCTTTTCCTTTCTAAATTTGGCGGAATTTTATCTCAACCGCGCTTAAGAGACTATTTTTCTAAAACGATTGCGCCGTCAAAGCTTCTTACTTCATAGCCGCTCTCGCTGAAGTTTACGCTAAGGCGCTCAAAAATGATGAGACGACCCCCGCTCTCTACCTGCAAAATGCGCGGCGCTAGCTTTTGCACGAAGTCCTGCGTTTGCTCGGTATTCGGATCCGCTCCCGCTTCTTGCAGCGCGCGCCTAAGATGCGCGTTCATATCTATCTGCTCGTCAAATCCGTCCGCCGTAATGCGGCATTTATCGCTACAGTAAACCTTACCGTCCAAGGCGATCATACTTTTATATTTTGAAATATCAAATCGCGTTATG
>NZ_CALHHT010000508.1 GCF_938031315.1 uncultured Campylobacter sp. | reverse complement strand
CGATTTTGAAAATCGTATCGCTAGCGAAAAAATAGATGAAGAAACGGGGTTAATCACAAAAGTAAGCCCGCAAGTCCAAATCGCCGAAACAACCCAAAAAGCGCAGTAAATAGAAATGAAGTAAAATTTAGTTTAATTGGAATTTGTATCAATTATTTCTAGACTGTTAAAATTTTACGTAAAATAAAAGGCTTTTGGGCGCTCACATTCCAAAAGTTGCGTGTACGAGAAGATATTTTAGGTTTTATGCCTTTGAAATACGGGAGCGCTTTTGCGTACAGAATAAAATTTAAAATTTGCACTCTGCATTTTGCTTCAAATTTTATAATGCAAGAGTTTTGGAAAGTAAAAAACTTCGGAAATCATTGAAATTTTTAAATTCATAGAATTCTAAAATTTATACTTCTTGTAAATTTAAATTATCGCTATTTAAACGCCGCAAAGCTCATAAAATTCGCCCATTTAAAAATACTCTCGACGCGCTTAAAGCCCGCGCTTAGCGCCAAGGCGCGGTTTTCCGCCTCAGTGTAGGGCACGAGCACGTTTTCGAGCGCCTCTCGTTTTTGTGCGATCTCGTAGCGCGAGTAGCCCTGCGCGCGCTTGTAATCCTCGTAAATTTCGATCATCCGGCGCGCGAGCGCAGGCTCTTCGTAGACGATCTTTTCGCTAAAGATCAAAACCCCGCCCTCGCGCAATCCGTCGTAAATTTTACTCACGAGCGCGGCCCTACGCGGCGGTCTGATGAACTGCAGGGTGTAGTTTAAAATCACGGCGTCGCAGTCTGCGAGGCTCGCATCCAGCACGTCCGATACGCTAAGCTCGAGCTCGGCGCCGAACGCCGCCGCCTTGGCGCGGGCGTTTTGTATCATCGCCTCCGAGCTGTCGATGCCGCACAGCCGCAGATCTGGGCGCAGCGCAAACAGCGCCAGCAGCGCGGTCGCAGTCGAGCAGCCAAGATCGATCACGCGTGCATTTTGCGGCAGTATCCGCGCCAAAAGCTCGCTGCTAAGCCGTGTGCTGGCCTCGTAAAACGGCACGCTGCGCCCGATCATATCATCAAAAACCGACGCGACGCTGGCGTCAAACTCAAACTGCTTTTTGATAGGCTCTTTAAAAATTTCGTCTTTCATCCGTTTCCTTTTAGTTTCGCTATTTACGCAGTACTCGATTTATACTTCCTACGCATGCTAAACGCAGAATTCTCACGCCGTGCTTTCTGCACTTAAGCGACACTCGATTTGCGACCGCTACGCATGGAATTTTTGCGCTTAGTTTGCCCCGCGCGTAAGCATACCTAAATTTTAAACGCAGCATGAGCGCTTTTAATGCGAGCGAGCTGCATCCCAGTTTGCGCCCAACTTCTAGCCCGGATATGCTCGATGCATGATTAAATTTCACGTCTTGCTTGATAGGCCCTAAAATTCCGCACCGCGCGAATATATCCTTAAAATTTTGCGCCTTATTTAGCGGGCTTAGAATTTCTCAACATTAAATTTTTACGCCACCAAATCTCACGCTATCAAAACAGCTCCTTTAAATTCTTTAATTACTAACTTAAACTAAAAGCATAGTCAAAGCTCCATTAGTAGAATTTCGCGCCCATTTTGCGATTTTACATGCCGCAAAAATAGAGGCGCTTGGTAAAATTTACGTTTGACTATGCGCATAATTTAGCCGTTTGGCTCTTGCTCGGCAGCTTATCCCTGCTAAATTTTAAGGCTTCGCAGCGCAACTAAGATTTTTTATCACCCTCGATTCTCGGCGCAGCTTGCACTTGCCTCGTCTTACATAAGCCCAAGCCCAAGGTGCGTTAAAGCCATGTAGGCGGTGCGCCAAGTATTCTCAGTGACAACGGGCACACTACTTTTATACGGGACAACGCAGACGGCTCATTTAATGCGCCTAGATGCAAAACGCGGGCAGACGCATCAAATCAAGCGCACAGCCCGAAAATTTCATCTTTAAGCTTGCAAGCCGTAGATTAAAATTTGCGGCTTCGTAGTACCGCCTCCGCCTCCGTAGCGTCTTTTAAAATCTGCTCTTTAAGCTGCGCTAGATCGCTAAATTTGCGATTTTCACGTAGGAACTTTATAAATTTCACGCAAGCAAATTTCGCGCCGCTGTTTTTGTCCGCAGCCTCTAAATTTTTATTTTCGGCGTCCAAGCTCTCGCTCGACGCAAAATTTTGTGTAGAAATTTCTACTGAATTACACGCCGAAATTTCATCTAAATTTCGCGCAGAATGTGCGGCTTGCCCCCCGCAGCACGGCGCGTGATCTTGCGCAGAATTTACGGCCTCGAAGCCCGCAAAGCCCCCTAAAATGTGCGTTTCAATCGCAAAAGCCCCGTCGGTGCTAAGGCGCTCTCCCACAAAGCTCACGCTTTTGTAGTTTGCGCCGCGCACGCTCGTGACGGTTGCGTAAACGCCGCTTTTTGGCATAAAATAGCCGCTCGCATCAAGATTTAGCGTCGCTACGAACTCCCGCGCCCCGCGCCCCTGACCGCGCACGATCCGCCCGCAGATCTCGTAATTTCGCCCTAAAAGCTCCGCCGCCTCTTCGCATCTACCACGCGATAAAAGCTCTTTGATCCTGCTTGAATGCACGCCGCCGCCGCTTAAGCAAAACTCCCCTACGACGCAGGTTTGCCCGCGAAATTCGCGCCTTAAAAATTCCACGTCCCACGCCCGATCACGCCCAAATCTAAAGTCCTCGCCTACGACAATTTTTTGTAAATTTATGAAATTCTGCCTTAAAAGTGCGATAAATTCGCCTCCGCTAAGGCTTTTGATAGTGCGTAGATCGCAATAAAAAATCTTTTTGTTCGTAAACGCCTGCCGTGACGCAAAAGGGGTTAGCTTCGTGCCACCACCTG
>NZ_CALHHT010000507.1 GCF_938031315.1 uncultured Campylobacter sp. | reverse complement strand
TATGCAGATCATCTCGACTCCCGATGCGGCGCAGGCCATCGGACCGTACTCCCAGGCGATCAAGGCGGGCGGGTTCATCTTTACCTCGGGGCAGATCGCGCTTAAGCCGGACGGCGAGTTTGTCGCGGGCGGCGTGGAAGCGCAGAGTAGGCAGGTTTTGCAAAACCTCGCCGCGATCCTAAAAGAAGCGGGTGCGACGCTGCAAGATGCCGTCAAAACGACGATTTTCCTAGCCGATATGGGCGATTTTGCCGTGGTGAACGAGATATACGCTGCGGCGTTCGGCGCGCACAAGCCCGCTCGCAGCACGGTGCAGGTCGCCAAACTCCCCAAGGGCGCGCTTGTGGAGATAGAAGTGATAGCGCTGGCTAGGGCTTAGCGCTAAATTTAGATCGCTAGAATTCTGCCGGTTCGCGTTTGCGGTCGAAATTTTATGCGCGGGCGCTTGAAATTTTAAACGGCTTGCTTTGGTTTTGTAGCTGCGTGCTTTTAAATTTAGATTTTAAAAGCCACGCCAAACGTCCGCGGGTCTATGCAAACAGCGCGTCTTAGTGTGCTAAGGCGTTAAAATTTCTCGCTCAAAATGGGATCAAAATGATAGAAAAGCTTATTCAAAAATCTAAAAATATCACGGCTGCGGGGCGCAGCGACATAGAGCCCGCATGGATCGCGCAGGCGCAGCGGCGGCTTGGTTTCGCGCTGCCTGCGAGCTACAAGCAGATGCTGCTAAGATATGCTAGCGTCAGCGCGGCGGGAACGGAGCTAAAAACGATCGCGCCGCCCGAGTTCGCGGGTAGCGCCGACGCAGATATCTGCTACACGTATGGAGTAAATCTGAAAAACGGCCTATTCGCCGCAGACGAGCTCGTATTTTTGCAGCTCGAGGACGAGGAGTATTATTTTAAAATTTCGCCCGCAAGCGACATAGCGGACGGCTCGCCCAATACGGCGCACGGCAAGACGGCGGAGAGTATGAGCGGCAAAGCTGCGAGCGAGACGGTGCGCGATACGGTCGTCGCGACGGTATCCACGGTGCGGAAAATAGGGCATCGGACGACGAAGCGCGCGCGGAGAGATCGCCGGATGCGGCACGCGATATGAATGCCGAAGCGGCGGACGAAACGACATGTAAAACGGCGGGCGCGACAATGAGCGAGATGGCAGACGAGGCGGCAAATGGAGCGACGAAAGAGATAGCGAGCGAGCAGGCAGACGATGCGCCGTGCGAATACAAGGTCTATGTGCGCGACTACGCGCAGAGCGAGGATAGGCTTTTTGCGGACGATTTTTACGGGTTTTTGGAAAAATTTTAAGACGAAATTAACGCAAAATCAGGAGCGATAAATGGGGCTATTTGATATTTTTAAAAAGGATAAATTTGACGTCGATGTGCGCTCGGACGGTGTTTTCATCGGCGGCGTAAACTGCGGGTTTGATCTGGCTAAATTTAATGAAGCACTAGGTCAGCCGCGCGTGATAGATGACGGGGAGGGCAAAAGCCGCTATTTTTGGGATGAGGCGGGGATTTTTGCCTTTGTGCGCGCAGGAGAGCTTGCAGAACCGAGGCTTTCCGAGATAATTTTGATGCTTGAGGTCGCAAAGGGCGTGCAGCACGAGGTTCCGCGCAAGCTCTACGGCGGCGCGTTCACGCTTGAGGGCAGGCCGCCGCTTGAGGCCGTGCCAGAGCAGGAGCTGCGCGGCGCATATATATTTTTGGAGCTTAGCCTAGGCAAATTCGAAGTATCGCTAGCTCTCGCGGAGGCCGTGCAGGAGCGCATAGGCGCGATGGACTTCGCCGAGCGCTTCGCTAAGCGCGACACCGACGAGATCGCAGACATCGTGCGAGCTGCGAAAATGCCGATAGGGCGCGTCTGCATCAATCAAAAAGAGAAAAAGGTAAAGCGAAAGCCGAGCGATAAATTTAAGCTTCCGCGCGCGGCCGGCGAGACGCTAGCGTTTAAAAATTTTAATTTCAAAATCGCCGTGATGAACGAGCTGATGTATGAAAAATCCCTGCTACAGCCCAAATTTGACGTGTTTGAGTACTGCGAGGAGCGCGGTATCGATCCGTACGCGGACTTCGGCGCGCTGCCGCAAGCCAAAAAGTGGTTTAAGGACTATCAGGTCCCCGCAAATTTGGCGGAGCAGGTGAGCGAACTCTATCTTGACGGCGGAAATGAAATTTACCTGCAAATCGCGCCTGATTGGGACGGCGAGGACGAGCTTTTCGACATCAAAAATATCGATGCCGCGGAGCTTGCGCCCTTCATTAATCTTAAAAAGATCGAGACGACCGGCATCGGCATATCCAAAAAGGCGCGAAAAGCCTGCGCGGATGCGAGGATTGCGATAGTGGAGTGAGCGCAGGAATGGACTTTGAGCCATACAGCGCGCGGTTTTAAAAAGCTGAAATAGACTTTTGAGCTGCGGCACGTTCTTTAGAAAGGTAGTAATTGTTGCCGCGCCGCGCAAAATTCTACGCAAAATTCTAATTACAGCAGGCGCTATAAATGAGCTTTTAAGGCGGTCGGCGAAGCATCTGACTGTCTAATTTGGCGCGCGTTACAAAGCTTTAAGGAAGCTCATTTGCAGCGTAAGAGCCACGCCGTTAAATATGCGAGATGAGTGTGTTGCGCGAGTAAAAAAGTTCGCTTTTTGATTTTGGAAAAAATCGCTGCGTAGCAAGGGGATTAAATTTACCGCTTTTAAATTTTAAAATTTACAAAGAGTGGCGCTTGCGGCTTTGAATGTGCGGTTAAATTTAGATTTCATAAAAGATTAAATTCTAAGCGCGGTTAAATTTGCGTCTTTAATTTTGCTTGCAGCCTGTGTCGCACTGCAAAACAGAGTGCGAAAATAGATCGCATTTGCGCGCGATCAGCGCGGATCAAATAAAATTTCGTCTTTGGAATTTAGTCTGAATTTGCAGCTCGCATCAAGAAAGTATTTTTTGTAAGCCGATATTTAGTAGCCAAGAAGTGTCTTGAAACTTAGCATCGGCGGCTTGGAAAGTATTTTGAAATCCGCGCCAAGAGTGTGGTTTAAAACAACAAGGCGCGGCGCTACTTTGCTATTTTAAAACGCCGCTTCGAGGCTAAATTTCATAGCCGCATAAAGCCGTCGTCGTAGCTGCCTTCTAGCTTGCGGCGCATATCCTCGCGCCATTTTGGCGTAAGCGTCGTAAGTAGGTTAAATTTTGCTAACAGCCCTTCATCGAGGCGATCGCCGTAAAATAGACGGTTGAGCTCCATCACGCTCATCATAGCGGGGTCGCGCTCTACGACGTAGATCTCGTCGCCCGCGCGGCACGAGCCCGCCTCCAGCACGCGGTAGTACCAGCCGGTAAGTCCGCTGCGCGCGATCTCCGCCGTCATCTCCGCGTTGCCCCAGCGCATCGAGAGCTTGTAGCAGGGCTTGCGCGGCTGGCTTACTTGCAGTACCAGCGAGCCTATGCGGTGCACATCGCCGATGCATACGTTTTGCTCGTGTAGTCCGCTGATCGTGAGGTTTTCGCCCATTGCGCCGTAGGCTAGATTTTTAAGTCCCAAAAATCTCTCCCACGCGGCGTAATTTTGCAGCGAGTTGGCAAAAATCGCCTTCTCCTCTCCGCCGTGATGCAGCGTGTCGGCTACCGCGTCACCCTCGAACCCGAGCTTGTTTGCGCGCACTTCGCCCGTTCTAGCTTGCTTAAAAATCGCCGTCTGCCAGCGCCTTTTTAGAGGCTGCGTAGCGCGCTCGTCGCCGTAAGCGCGCGGTTGCCCGGTCAGCAATGCCTTTAAAACGGGCATTTTTCGCTCCTTAAAATTTGCATCCGTTCTCCTTAAATCATAAAATTTAGGCACGGATTTTAGCTAGAAAAGAATTTAAAAATTCTAAATTTTGCGGCGATTTTGCGCTAAATTTCAAGTTCAGGCTTGAAATTTAGCGCGCAGCATTATTTGTAGTCGTTCGCATCGTAGCTTTTGCCGTCGTTAAAGTCGCTCAAAAGCCGCACGACGACGGGGCTAAGTAGGATGATCGCGATTAAGTTGGGGATCACCATCAGTCCGTTAAACATATCGGCTAGCCCCCAGACGAGGTCGATCTTTTGCACGCTCCCTATGAATACGAATGCGACGACTAAAATTTGCAAGAGCTTGACGAATTTTGCGCCCAGGAGGTATCGCACGTTGATCTCGGCGAAGTAATACCAGCCCAAAATCGTGGTAAATGCGAAGAAAAACAGGCAGATCGCCACGAAGCCGTAGCCGCCGCTGTGACCTAAAATTTGCGATGCGAAGGCTTCCTGCACCAGCGAGATGCCCGAAAATACCGCTTTGCCGTTTTCGAAAGTGACTACGTCGGTGCTGAGCACGACGAAAACGGTGATGTTAAGCACGATGAATGTATCGACGAAAACGCCCATTATGCCGAGCACGGCTTGATCTACGGGGTGTTTGACGTTCGCCGCGGCGTGTGCGTGCGGCGTCGAGCCCATGCCCGCTTCGTTTGAAAAGAGCCCGCGCGCGATGCCGTATCTCATCGCGGTGGCGATCGTAGCGCCCGTAGCGCCGCCCCAGGCAGCCGATGGATCGAACGCGGCTTTGAATATCAGCGCGATAACAGATGGAATTTTATCGAAATTTGAGCCGATGATGACGAGACCTACCAGCACGTAGCAGATCGCCATTAGTGGCACGACCTTTTCAGCTACGCGCGCGATCGCTTTAACGCCGCCGAAAAAGATGATGCAGCAGATGAGCGCTAAGGCTGCGCCGCTCGCCCACTTCGGGATTCCAAATGCGCTGCTAAAGCCGTCTGAGATGGAGTTTGCTTGCACCATATTGCCCATGAAGCCCAAAGCAAAGATGATGGCTAGCGCAAAAAATGCCGCTAAAGGCTTGGCAAAGGGGCTTTTGAGTCCGCGACTGATGTAAAACGCGGGTCCTCCGATCATATGCCCGCTGTCGTCCTTGGTGCGGTAAATTTGAGCCAGGCAGATCTCTGCAAAGTTCGTCGCCATGCCTAAAAATGCCGCGCACCACATCCAAAATATCGCGCCCGGTCCGCCCATCACTAATGCGGTGCTGGCGCCTACCAGGTTGCCGGTGCCTACCTGCGCCGCGATCGCCGTGGCGACGGCTTGGAACGAGCTCATGCCGCTTTTGCCCGCAGCCTCGCCGTGCAGGGAGAAGTTGCCGAAAAGCTTGCGCGCGCCCGTTCTAAATTTAAAAATTTGCACTAAATGCAAGCGCGCCGTAAAATATGCGCCGGTGCCGCAAAGTAGGGCGATTAGAAAGTACGGACCCCACAAAAAGGAGTTGATCGCGTCAATTGTGGCGGTGAATTTGTCGAGAAAATTTTGCATGATCTTTTCCGTGAATTTAAGATGCGAAAATATATTTTAAAAACTCTTAAATTCCTATAAATCGAGGTAAATTTAAGCGAAATTTTAAAGCGTTTTTATAATTTTACTCAAGCATTAAGCAAAGCGGTATGTGCTGTTTGCTCTGCATGCCAGCTTGCCAGATAAGCAGCTTAGAATTCCCGCCTTAGCTGTCGAAATTTGAAAAGCAATCAACTGAAATTTTTAAGCCTATTCATCACCGCCGATTTTGAAAACGAACATCTTGCAAGCGTTACAAAAGGCGGGTATTAGGCTAAAGAGGCGCGCTTTGAGGCTCCAGTGCTCGCGGTACATTTTCATCATTGCAGCCTCTTTTATGAAGCGGATACGCTCAGGCTCCCAGCTCTGCACCTCTGCACCGCCGCTAATGCCCATTTTAAAGGGCGCGTTTTGCATGTGCCGCATCGCGTCGTGGCGCTTGGAGTCGAATTTCCTAACCGAAAACTCGCTCATAAAGTCGCTCAGCACGTAGCCGCGGAATTTTTGCGCAAGCGCGATAAAAAATTCTTTAAATTCCTCCTTTTCAAAATACATACTCACCCCCTCTAAAATGAAGATGTAGCCCGTGCTGCCGTGCTTTGCAGCTAGCTCGTCCATCCACGAGAGATCCAGCATCGAGCAGGGCAGGCTGAAATTATTCTCCGCCTTGGGTAGCAGCGCGTCGCGCACGGCTATGACGTCGGGCAGATCGAGGTCGTAAAATAGGGCGTTTGGTAGGGCTTTTTGCAGTCTAAGTGGGCGGGTGTCGAGCCCGGCGCCGAGCTGCACGATGATAGGGCGATCAAGCTCCGCCGCGAGCCGCAGCGTCTCGTCGTCGAAAAATTTCGCGCGGATCACCGTGCCCGTCTTGCTAAGGCATGCGTCGTCGAATTTTGCAAAATCATAATCGATCTGCTCTACGACGGCGCTTGAAAACGGGTCATTTAGGATCGGATCCGCGTCTTTGAAATCCAGATGGCGCATATAGACGTTGATTAGTAGCGTCTCGGAAACGCTATCTTTAAAATTTGGCTTTCGCATATCTTTCCTTTCTATCGTATCTATCGCGAGCGAGCTTTCGGCGCAGCGGCCATGCAAGGGCTTTTTAGATTGCGGCAGCCTATTTATCATAGACTTTGCCTGCGACGCGAAATTTATATTGATTATTATATAGCGTAAAAGTTAAAAATTTGCTTTTGCGCCGAAATCGCCTATCTTGCAAACATGCGCGCAAGCAAGCCTTTAAATTTAGACCGGCTCTCGACGCTTTAAGTTTGGTATTGTATAATCACCGGTTTAAGGGAGAAAATTTTATGGAAAAATCGCGTTTGGGATTACTGCAAACCGAGGCTATCGCTACGCTTAGCGATGCAGAGCTCGCGGCATTCGAGCGCTCCGTCGTTAAAAAAGGCTATGTTTATTACAGCGATACTCCGAAGGTTTTTGCTTTCAAAACCGGCTCTGCAAAGCTGTCGTTTTTCGAAGACGGCGAGGAGTTTATAATGAACTATTTGCAGAAGGGCGGTATCACGATTTTAAACGAAATTTGCGCTTTAGAATTTTTAGAAGATAGCGAAATTTACACGATCGACGTGGACGGTCTGGGTGAAATTCTACAAAACAAGGAATTTTGCGAAATTTATATAAAAATACTTACGAATATTATTTTGATGCAGCGCAAAATCACGCGCTCCATTCTTTTTGAAAACGCCAAGGGGCGGATCGCAAGCTTTTTGATCGAGCTTGCAAACGAACAAAATTTCCACCAAAACGGCTTCAAATACGTCTTTTTGCCATTTTCGCTTAAAGTGCTAGCATCTTTCATCGGACTAAAACGCCAAAGCACCAGTACCGCATTTAACGAGCTCGTGAAGGATAATGTCATTAAAAAGGTCAGCCAGCACGAGTTTTTGATTTTGGATTACAACAAGCTTCTGGATTACTGCGTCTAAATTTAGCGCAGACTTCGGTGCGGCGTAAATTTAAAATCTAAATTTAAAAATAGCCTAAACTTAAAGAGTTTGAAATTGAAAAGGTTTGAAATTTAAAAGGCGCGAGCCGTATTTCAAATGCTTGAAATCAAAGCTCGCGCCGAGAGTTAGTTCACGCATTTTTAAAGCGCGATCCGCCTTAGTCTTTCTTTTTCATATCGAATTTATTTGTCATAAATCCGACTAGACCGACGAAGAATAGACCGCCGCAGGCATTACCTATAGTAACCGGAACTAGGTTTTTAACGATGAAATTTCCCCAGTTTAGTACTTCTAGTTTTTCGACAGTCATACCGTGTCCCAAAGCGTTAGCCGCGGCAGCCACATCTCCGCCGTTTGCGGCGATGTAGTGGCCTTTAGCGATGATAGCTTCGGTGATGATAAACATATTTGCAACGC
>NZ_CALHHT010000506.1 GCF_938031315.1 uncultured Campylobacter sp. | reverse complement strand
AAATTCTATGGCGGGCGAAAATTTTGCGGCGCAGAATTTTATGCAAAATTCCGCCCAAGTATCTGCGATACAAAATTCTAGCTTGCAAAATTCCATAGAATGCGACTTCTCGCAAAATTCTGCGGATACAAATTCTAACTCTGAGCAAAATTTCGCAGCAGTAAATTTAGACCGAAATTCTACTTCAGAACATTCCGCAAAGCAGAATTCCGCTTCAAATTTTACTTCGCAGAATTCCGTTATAAATTCCGCAGCGCAAAGCTCTATCAATGCGGACTTTGTCGCCGCAAATTCAGCCGCGCCGAGCAGCAGCGCGGATCAGATCCGATTTATCGACGGCGGAACTCTGGCTAGCTTTTTGATGCCTACGATGGCGGAATTTGATGAAATTTTGCTCGTAGATTGCATAGACGCGGACGGCGCAAAGGGCGGCGAGGTGTATTTTTTCGACTACGACGCGATGCCTAAGCAGATCAGCTGGAGCGGCTCGGCGCACGAGGTCGAAATGCTTCAAACCCTGCAGATGATGGATCTTTGCGGCGATCTGCCTCACGTTAAAATTCTAGCGGTCGTGCCGCGGCGCATCGAGGAAGCGAGCTTTAAGCTAAGCTCCGTGATTTTAGAGTCCTCAAAAACCATGGAAAAAACGGCGCTTAAGTACCTATCGGATCTTGGTTTCGCGCATGAAAAAATCGCCGATCTTAGCGTCCAAGACATCGCGGATCGATTTGCAAAAAGGGGGCGAGATGATAGTAGCATATGAGTTTAACTACCTTAATGAAAACGCGCTGATAGCGCACTTCTTGCTGTTTTATGCTCGCAAAAGCGCACTTGAGTTTTGCCTAAAAAAAGAGGCGAGCTTAATAAGCCTTTTCGTGCGCGGCGGCGAGGATGAAATTTTAAAATTTAGCGACGAGGCGATGCCGCTGATTCCAAACTCCATATTTTTGGCTAAATCCTCCGTGCGCGTGATGGACGAGGGCGGCGCCGAAGCGAAAGCGCTGAAATTTAACGGCATGTTTAAAGATGCCTCCTCGGGCGATTTAAGCAAATTTTTAGAGGATGAAATTTCAAACGCCCATAGCACGGCTAAATTTAATAATTTCACTCCGCGAGTGATGAAGGAATACCTCGCTCACGCCGAGCCGTCTCAAAACGAATTCGGAGTAATAAGCGGCACCGACGTGCTTCATGAGGGAAAATTTAAAGCGGTATGCAGGGATAATTTCGCCGGCTTACTGGAGCTTTGCCGCATAAACTTATTTCATGCTCAGCAGGTGCAGATTAAGCGCGGCGGCGCAACTTTCACGCTCAAGGCGGATGTGGATTTTAGCGCCGATTTTTTGATAGCCGCGGGAGTGGGCGCGCTGGATGGGATTTTTGTGAGCGACGAAAAGAGTAAAATCGTGCTCGCAGCCTTCGAAAAGCCGCTCATAAGCCTAAAAACCAATGCGATCTTTAGAAAAAATCACGAGGACGCGCCTAAATTTTTTGACGTAAAGCTTGCGGGCGACATATTTGTGTTTGCGCTGGTGCGCGCTTTGGCAAGCGACGGGATCTATTTTTTAAGCGCAAAATGCGAAAGCGCGGCGCAAAAAGATAAAATTTTTAAAGTCGCGCCGCTGCAAAACGGCTTTTTGATCGTGCAAAACGAGGACTTTTTAAGCGACGCTGCAAGCGCTTATTTGAAAAACTCAAAGGATAAAAACTCCGCTCTTTTTGCGCTTACGTGTCGCGAAAAGGGGCTTTTAAATGACCAAAAAAAACGGGTTTTGCGCTGCTTTTTGGGCGTGGATGCGGACGATGAGATAGCAATTTATGGCGAAAGCTCCAAAAAAATTTTACTTAAATTTGATCTGCCGCGCAGTTTTGACGAGCTTAGGGCTCAAATTTGCGCGGACGAAACAGGCACGAAACTGCTTGAAAATTTTAGCGCCAAATTTAACGTAGACGCCGCGAAAATCGATGAAATTTTAAAAAGCGCAAACGCGGGATTTCACAGCATCTTTAGCGTCGCCGCACAGCTTATCTGGGGGCGCGATGCGGCGTTTTTGATGGCGAGCGCGGAGGATTTTGCGGGCGGCAAAGGGGTGCGGCTTGATTTTTGCACGGACGGACGCGGCTGCCTGCAAGCGGATAAAATTTTGCGCTCGGCGATGAGCTATGCGCTCGCAGGCGCCAATGAAAAGCTGTTTGCGTTCGGATTTTTCGATAGTTTGGGCTATTTTTTAAGCGATCTGGCGGATGAGCGCAAAGAGGATTTTGACGTTTTGATCTTCGGCGGCGCGATGTTTAGCGGGCGCAAATTTGCGGATTTGATGCTTAAGCTTTGCAAAAATTTTGACGCGAGCTTTAGCGACAGCTTCGCGCTTCAAACTCGATAGATTGGGCATATATG
Organism: uncultured Campylobacter sp.; assembly: GCF_938031315.1. Taxonomy (GTDB): domain Bacteria; phylum Campylobacterota; class Campylobacteria; order Campylobacterales; family Campylobacteraceae; genus Campylobacter_B. The sequence goes on along the minus strand of NZ_CALHHT010000506.1, from coordinate 628 downwards.
CGAATTTTGGGCAAAACTCCTAAGTCTTATCCGCAAAATAGCGAGTTGCGTGGACATTGCAGTGCCGATAGCCGCGTCATACGGGCTAAGCTTAGCGCAGATGAGATCACGCGAAATTTCAAAAAAGCGGCAAGGGGCACGGGCGTAAAGGATCAAATTTTATTAAATTTAGAGCATATTTTGAGGCGCCCGGTACGTTTTGTCCACTTGCCGCGAACGCATTTTACCCGCAAAATAGCCTCCTGCGGTGCGCGATTTATGAAAGCACATGCATGAAAGCGGCCAAATTTGAGGTTTTCGGAGCAGTGCAGGGGGTCGGGTTTCGCCCGTTCGTCTACAAGCTCGCCGTGGATTTGGGGCTGAAAGGCGAGGTTTATAACGACGGCGAGGGCGTTAAAATCATCGTTTGCGTAGACCTTTTCGGAGCGCAACAGAACTCAGTCGATAAAAATTTCGCACCTTTAAATTTAGATGAGCCAAATTCTAACGAAATTCAAGCACAGAAAGTATCGTTATCGGCTGCCCGGTCTTTAAATTCTACCGAGGCGGATTCTAGCGAGACCGCAAGCTCGTCACTAAATTTTACGGGCTCAAATTTAAGCCAGGACTCCATTTCGCCGCAAAGCGC
>NZ_CALHHT010000505.1 GCF_938031315.1 uncultured Campylobacter sp. | reverse complement strand
TATTTTGCCGATCTCGTTTATGCCGTGCGTATCGCCGCAAAGATATATCATCTGCCTCTCCTTTAAATTTAGCTCGCCGCGCTTTGCCGCAGCCCGTGCGAATGAAATTTCAAGCGCTAAATTTTACGCAGCGCACGCGTCGCAAAAACCCGACTAGCGTTCCGATCCGCAACCACGCAAATTTAATCCAAATTAAAAGCGTAAATTTGGACGACGTATTTTAAAAGCACAGGCATCAAGCCTATCGACGCGTAAATTTAAAGCCGCAGCTTCTGATTTAAATTTCGCGGCGCAGATCTAAGCGGCGAAATCCAAATAGGCGCAGCTTTGCTTACTGCCGCTAAATTTTAAATTTAGCGACGAACTTTGTAAATTTTACGGCGAGCCGCCTAAATTTAAAGATTAATTTTAAAGCCTGCCGCGCAATTTCGTCGCCAGCGCTGCGCCGATTTTTTCATAGCCCTCTTTTTGCAAGTGGATTTCGTCAGGGCGGATCAGCCCACGCTCGCGCCAGCCGCGCCAGCCGCCATCCTCATCCATAAGACCGGCTATGTCGTAAAACATCGCCCCTTCATCTCGCGCTAGATGCGCTAGCACCTCCGCAGCGCGCGAGGCGTTTGGCACTTTAGGGCTTCGCGGCGGCGCTACGAGCAGGATTTTCGCACCGGGAGCTGCGGAGCGGACGGAGCGAAGCAGCCCACGGACGCTTTGGTAGAATTTTTGCTCGTCAAATTTCGGATCCATCGCGTCGTTTGTGCCATAAGCGATGACTACGAGATCGTATCTAAGTCCAGAAAAATCCCTACCAAAGGCATCTGCACCCCATTTTTCGTAGAGGTTGCTAAACGCGCCGTTGCTCGCGCAAGAGTCTGCAAAGCGCGCGTTTTTGCGGTAAATTTTATATCCTCCAAGTTCTGCTCCATCACGCAGCGATCGAATTTCGATCGGAAATCTAAGTCGCAGCTTAGAATACTCCCATTTCTGCGGCACTTCTTGCGAAATATACGCGCTTAGCCCACTTGCATCGCGCACGCGAAAAATCTCGCCGCTCTGATCCGATTTATGTAAAATTTCGACGTAAAAATCGCCGCTAAGTTGCTTTAGCTCCAGTCGCACATTAGCGCCTTTTTTGCCGGTAGCGATCACTCCGCATAGTGGGAAATCTGGGTCTTGCTCGGTGCGAGACGAGATCACATTAAAGCCGCTTTGCTTAAATTCTATATTTTCGCTTTTGTGGTATTTAGGCATCATCGCAGGCACGAAGCCGACGCTGTTTTGCACGAAAAAGCCGTGTCTGAAAGCATCTATCAGCGCGTCGCTTCCTAAATGCGAATCGCCAAAAAATTTCACTCCAAAGCCCGCAGAGCTTTTTGCATTTGCGGAATTTATGCCGCGAACGCCTGCGTTTGCCGCGCATCCGCCTAATAATGCGGCAAATAAAATCACTATAAATTTACTCAACTTCAATCCTTGATAAAATTTCTTTCGCTACCGCTTCGCAACCCTCTTTGCTCATATGAATGCCGTCGTCTTGGCGCACGCGCACGAGCTTGGAGCCGCTTTGCAGATAGGTTTTATAGACGCCTTTTTCGCACACCAGCGGGGTTGTTTGCATAAAATACCCGCCAAGCGCCATACTGACGTCGGCATATATTTGATTTAGCAGCTGCGTTTTCTCCTCAAAATCCGGCTTTTGCATACACGGCATCGCAAGCCACAGCACTCCCGCACCGTGCGAGTGCGCCGTATCGTAGATCTCGCGTACCCTTGAGGCGTAAAACTCCCGCCAGCGCGGCGTTTTGATGCCGTAGGTCTTGCCGCCTGCGCGGTACTCCCAGACGTCGTTGGCGCCCAGCAGCACGACTACGAGCTTAACGCCGCCGTTTTCGCTAAGTGCGGTATCGAGCGTCTTTTGCCAGTCAAAGGACTTTTTACTCGCAAGCCCCGTCGATTGCTTGCTAAGATCGATCACCCTTAGGCTTCGCTTCGGGAAAAATTTCTTAGCGTTCATCCCCACGTATTGCATCAGACTATCGCCTATAAAAAGCACCTCATCACCTGCATTTAGGCGGATTTTGCCATCGTCGCTAAGCGAAATTTTAGCATCAATCTCCGCGGAGCTTTGCGTCGTTAAATTCTGCTCCAAAGCCTGCGGAACAGGGAGTTGAGAATCGGAATTCTCGCCGCTTTGCAAAGTTGCGCTTGCCACGAGGGGATTTTGTGACGCAGCGGAGCTGCGCGGCATAGAGCTTGTTATAGTCTGGCTTTGTGGCACGGAATTTTGCGAAGTAGAATTTTGAGGGATGGAATTTTGTGCGTAAGGCTCCTGCACCGAATCGCGCGTCTTTAAATGATGCGTAGAATTATTTAAGGCAGAATTCTTCGCGGCATGGGCTTGCGGCTTGCTACCTTGCGGCTTAACGCTTTGCGAAGCATCGTGATCTCGCACCCTCGTGCTTTGCAAAGCTTGATTTTCCGCCATACGATCTTGCGCAGGTTTTTTAAAATTTTTGCTTCCGCTATGCGGACTTGCGTCCTCATCTTTGCTAATATCCTCGCCTTTGATACGCTGCTCTAGCTTATCTACGCCATTTACAATCTTTTCGTAGATCTCTCCACCTACGCGAAACGGCGAGCGGCGCAGCCATTCTTCTAGCCCAAAGTCATCGTGAAATCGCTGCTCCAAATAATAAAGCAGCGAGCCTTGCATAAAAAATGCCGAGAAAAGCAGCGCAAAAAGCAGAGTCGAAACAAACCTAAGCATCTAAAATCCTGCGTAGATGAAATTTGGAATTCCGCTTGGCATCAGCGCGAAAATCAGCGTGAAGATCACGCCGAGCGCGAGAGCTTTAGGCAAAAACGGCAGCTCAGCAAAAAGCGCGATTAAAGTATCTTTAAGAGCTGAAATTTTAGGATAAACAAAAATCCCCGCTAAAATCACCGCAAGCACCGCTAGCTCGCTAATATCTCCGAAAGCTCGTGCGCGGGCAAAAGCGCTCAAAATCGCCGCCGCATCTGGAAGGGAATTGGCGAAAAAAATCCAAGCGAAACTTACAAAAATATAGGTACAAAATAGTGCCAAATACGGATTTAGCGGCTTTACGCCCACTTTGGCAAGACATTTTAAAAATACAAGCGCCACTCCATGCAAAAGCCCCCAAATCAAAAAATTTAATCCCGCGCCGTGCCAAATGCCCGAGAGCGCAAACGCGATTAGCAAATTTACGCAGGTGCGCGCAAAGCCATTGCGCGAGCCGCCGAGCGGGATATAAATATAATCGCGTATAAACGTGGATAAGCTGATATGCCAGCGATCCCAAAACTCGCCTAAATTCTTAGCCGCATAGGGCATATTAAAATTCTGAGGCAGCTTAAAGCCCATCGCAAGCCCAAGCGCCCGCGCCATATCGATAAAGCCGCTGAAATTCGTATAAAGCACCGCGCCGTAGAGCAAAACGGCGATTAAAATTTGCACCGCGGAGGACTCCGGCATGTCGCCGTAAACACCCGAAAACAGGTCGCTTACGTAGGAGCCGAGATAGGAGCTTACGATCAGCAGCTTAATCATAGAAAAGATGACGAGCACGTAAATTTCATCCGCATTGCCGAAGCGTTTGGGCGCGTCAAACTGCGGCAGCACGGGCTCGATCCTCTTCGCCGCGCTCGCGCGCCCGATGGGGCCCATCACGACGCTAGGGAAAAACGCCAAAAAGCACGCCAGGCTCAAAAAGCCCTGCTCGCCGCATTCGCGCCTATAAACCGACACGAGATAGGTGATCGACATAAAGACGTAGTATGAAATCCCGAGCGGAAACGCCACGCTATCGACGGCGGCGATGCCCAGCGCGCCCAAAAAGGCATTGAAAGCCTCCCTTATAAACTCGTAATATTTAAAAAACGCAAGGAAAAATAGGCTCGCCGCGACCGCCGCAAGCATAACTACGAGCGCCTTTGCGGTTGGCGCGGCGATCTGCTGCGCTTGCTTGGCTTTGCGCGCTTGCTTCACTGCAGCTTTACGAGAGAGCTTTTTCTTGCGTGAGGATTGCTTTGCTGGTAGGGCAATCCTCACGGATACGCGGTTTGCATAGCCGATACACACTCCCGCAAAATAGATAAACATGCTGTAAGCCGCGAGCAGTAGCGCAAAGTGCGGATTTATGGAACACATAAAGCTGTAGCTTGCCAGAAGGATTAAAATTTTTTGTATTAAAACAGAGCCCCGAAACGCCCAGTAGATCATTAAAAACAATAGAAAAGCAAGGACGAACTCGGGTGAAAAAAATGTCATAAATATCTCTCGAATATAAAATTTTCTAAATTTAAAAGGGGCAATAGTTTAGTTGCGATTTGACTTGACCTCTCTTACGTTAAATTTGATCTATAAAATTTGAGTCGCGAAATTTTACGCGAAAATTTCATTACGAAATTTCTTTCGCAATGAAATTTTATCTCGCTAAATTTACCCCTCTGCGCGGATAATCCTTACCGCTTCGACCATATTTTTTAGGCTCAGCTCCACCTCTTCCCATTTGCGCGTTTTTAGGCCGCAGTCCGGGTTGATCCACAGCTGCTCTTTCGGAAGCACCTCAAGCAGCGCGCGGATCTGGCTTACGAGCTCATGCACGCTAGGAATTCGCGGGCTGTGGATGTCGTAAACACCGGGGCCGACCTCCTGCTTGTAGCCGACCGATCTAAAAATTTTAAGCAGTTCGTTGCCACTGCGAGCGGTCTCGATGCTGATGACGTCGGCGTCCATCGCCTCGATCGTTTTGATGATGTCGTTGAACTCCGAATAGCACATATGTGTGTGGATCTGCGTCTGCGCCTTGGCTGCGCTAACAGCGAGTTTAAAGGCGCTGACGGCAAATTTTTCATACGCAGGGATATTTTCCGTGCGTAGCGGATAGC
>NZ_CALHHT010000504.1 GCF_938031315.1 uncultured Campylobacter sp. | reverse complement strand
CGATTGTGTCCAGATTGTCGATTGCGCGGGTGCTACTAGCAAAAAATACTGCATAAATTCGCTAGCCACGGACGCCGCGAGCTTTAGCGAAAAGGTTGACGATAACTGCGCTTCTCAATACGACGCTAGCGGCACCGAGACCGCTAATTGCAACTTAAATTTAAACTCAAAATGCGGCGAAAGCTCTAATTTTGACGCAAATCGCGGTACGGGTTTAGGTGCGAGCTGCGAAGAGAAAGAAATCTTGAATTTAGGCGAAAATTTTGATTCTAGCTGCAGAGAAAGTTTACATTCAAACGTAAATTTTGTCTATTATTTAAGAAAAAATTCTACTGAGAATTCTGACGGCAAATTTAGCCCCAAGTGCGAAGAAAATTCGCGCCCAAGCGTAAATTCAACCCACGGTTCAAGAAAAAATTTCGCCGCCAACTCCCGTGAAAATTTAACCTGCTGTTTAGGCGAAAGATCTACCGCAAATTCTAGTGAAAATTCCATCTCCGATCCCGCACGCAGAGTGTTTGTCTATCTGGATCCGCCGTTTGCGATCAGGCAGGGCTTTGGCGAGATTTACGAGCGCGTGCTGGCGCTGATAGCGCACCTGAGCTCCGTGCAGTGCAAGCTGCTAATCGCGATCGAGCATATGAGCGAGCTTGAGCTGCCGCCTAAAATCGGTGATTTCGCGCTGCTTAAATCGCGCAAATTCGGCGCTACGACGATGAGCTACTACGCAAGATGAAAAGCTTAAAGCAAATTTTAGATTACTACGCCGATTTGAAAAATTGCGACGCGGATCTTTTCGGCGCGCCCGATCCGCTGCAGGTCGCAAAGGGACATCGAAACGACGTCGCGGCGCTTATCTGCGCGCTGTTTGCTTACGGGAGTGCGGCTCAAATTTTAAAATTCCTCCGCTCGCTTGATTTTTCGCTTTTGGACGCGAGCGATGAGCGCATGAGAGCGGAGCTTGCGGGCAAAAAATATAGATTTCAAAGCCCGCGCGACGTCGCTGAAATTTTTATAACTTTAAAGCGGCTTAAAAACAGCCTTAGCATCGAGGAGAGCGTGCTTTGCGGCATGCAAAAAAACGGACGGATCGAGGATGGAATAAATTTTTTAATCAGCGAAATTTACAAATTAAATCCCTACCGCAGTCCTGGGTATGAGTTTTTTTTCGGGCGCGGCTTCGCGCAAAAGCCCACGTCGCCGTATAAGCGCTACAATCTTTTCCTGCGCTGGGCGGTGCGCGACAGCGACATCGATCTGGGGCTGTACAAAAAGATCGAAAAATCGCGCCTCCTCATCCCGCTCGATACCCACACGCATAAAGTTTCGCTTAAGCTTGGGCTGATCGATCGCAAGAGTTACGATTTCGAGGCGGTTTTGCAGCTTACGCAAAGCTTAAGGCGCTTCGATCCGAGCGATCCCATCAAATACGACTTCGCGCTGTATCGCCTCGGACAGAGCGGGGAAATAGATAAAATTTTACCCGAACTAAGCGCGAGCCCCGACAAAACTACGGAATAATTGGCGAAATTTTATCTGATACGAGCGGGGCGATGAAATTTTATGAAGCTTTGGAGCGGGTGTGCGGCGGAATTTTGCGCTGTGCTGCCGCATAAGCGGAGCTGGCTTTATGGATTTGCCGTGCGTCTTGAGTACAGCGCGCCGAAATTTTATAGAATTTTGGTAAAAGATCGCTTCATAAAATTCTGCAAATTTTACGGATAGCCGCGTAAAATTTATAGGGCTGTCTTGTAGAATTTGGGTAAAATTCCATAGCCTTGTGCTACTTAAATTTTATGAAATTTTGCAGCTCGCGCGACGCGATAAATTGCATGGCACTAAAAAGGCAATTACGCGACAAATTTTATAAAATTTAAGCGGGAGCCGTGCGGCAAAATCTGCTAGAATTCCGTGGAATTTTTCGGATTTTATGGAATCATAACAGGCGCTCGCATGCGTTTTACGGCGCATGGGCGGTTTGCGATCGTAATTGTGCGGAATTTTTCGCAGACACTCGCGGGTGCCGTCTGCGTAATTTGAGAAAAGGACAAAAATGGAGCTTGAGCTTTGGCAGTTTGCGGTGCTTTTTGCGGCGGCGTTTTTCGGCGGATTTATCGACTCGATCGCGGGCGGCGGCGGGCTGATCTCGCTGCCTGCGCTGCTTGCCGTGGGCGTTCCGCCGCATGTAGCGATCGCCACAAATAGATTTCAAGGCAGCTTCGGAAGCTTCACCGCCGCTTTAAATTTCATCCGCAAGGGCTATGTCGATGCGGCGGAGATCCTGCGCGGCGTGATTTTTACGTTCATAGGCGGGCTCGTCGGCGCTTATGTCCTGCTCCTAATCGATGCGAAATTCCTAAACTACCTCATTCCGATCCTGCTGCTGGCGCTTTTCTTTTATATGATTTTTTCGCCGAACCTAGGCGAAGCGCCCGCCAAACCCAAGATGTCAAAAAAGAGCTTTTACGCGATTTTTGGGCTTGTTTTGGGGTTTTACGACGGATTTTTCGGCCCGGGTACGGGCTCGTTTTGGACGTTTGCGCTGGTTGGAATTTTAGGGCTTTATATGAAAAAGGCGGTCGCACACACGAAAGTTTTAAATTTCACCTCAAACATCGTCTCTTTGGGCGTTTTTATCATCGGTGGGCAGATTTTATGGCTCGTCGGAGCGGTGATGGCGGTCGGACAGATCGCGGGCAGCTTCGCAGGCTCAAGCCTAGTGATGAGATGCGACGTAAAATTCGTGCGCAAAATGCTTCTGTTCGTCGTTTCCGCCACGATTTTAAAGCTACTTTACGGGCTGATCGCAAGTTGATTACAGGACCGATTGAGGGCCGATCGCGGGTTAATTTCAAGCCAAAATCATAGAATTTTATACAGGATTTCGTATAAAATTTCGCGTAAAATTTTATGAGCCTTCGCCGATTTGCCGCAATGACGCTGATTTTGCTGCCGCGTCGATTTTATTACTGCGGCATCTATTTTGCCGCAGTTTCGCACCAAACTTACTGCAACACTACTAATTTACTACTGCGGTGTTGATTTTATAGTAGAGCCGCACCGAACTTACTGCAACGGCGCTGACTTTGCTGCTGCGACAGCGCCGATCTTGCCGCCTCGATAGCGTCTATTTTACTACTGCGGTGTTAATTTCACTGTAGCGCTATACAGATTGTGCTGCGACGATACCGATCTTGTTGCTAATAGCGCGCAGATATTGTCGTAGCGTCGCACCGAACTTACTGCAGCAGCGCTGATTTTATCGCGGTGCGCACTAATCTCGCTTCGACGACGTTGGTCTTGCTGCTACGACAGCGTCGCACAAATTCGCTGCAATTGCGCCGACCTTACTACTGCGATAATGCCAATTTTGCCGTAGCGTCGCCGATGAAATTTCGCTTATTCATATCGGTTAAATTTCGCCGTATTACCCGCGTATCTATTTTATTTGCCCGTCTTTAGTCGTATTGCCGAGCACGCGGCATTATCGTACTTGTGCTTATGAAATTTCATATGCTTACGTCAGCAAAATTTTAAAATACTACTTTGTAGATCGTTTTATCGCGCTGCCGTATGTGCTACCAAATCCACTCGCAGCGGTTAAATTTAGCGGACTTTCACGCGTTGTTTCCGCACCCATTGGCTATTTTAAATTTTGCGGTTCCGTCACCATGGCTCGCTTTCCGCGCTAGCCCCTTGCCATATTGCCCGCTATATTTGTGCGATAAATTTAACCGCACCGCCACGCGTGCTGTTTCGCTCCGCTATCGCCGATGAAATTTGCAACCATTAAATTTCATCATATCCGCTGTACCGGCGACCTCGCTCGCCCGCAAAATTTCGCCGCCTAAAGCAATGCTAAAATATTTTGCGATAAAATGGGCGAAATTTTTTACAAAGGATTTATTATGCAGATCATCTCGACTCCCGATGCGGCGCAGGCCATCGGACCGTACTCCCAG